>JAPLKB010000009.1 GCA_026388275.1 Pseudomonadota bacterium | reverse complement strand
GCCGTTATTGCTGCAATGAGAAAATTGCTTCTTATCGCACATGCTGTATATAAGGGTAAAGTACCATATCGTGATGTATGATAAAAAAACTAAAAAAGGAGAGTTTTGGGCTTGACATTAATGACAGTATCTGACCCCTTTTGTACCCCTATTTTTTGAACGCCAAAGATCTTCAGCCAACCTGTTGGAAGCAAAAGGCTAAGGCCGGATATGAATAGAATTACCCAAAAGTATTTGACGGGCAATTTGAGTAATTCCACGATCTTTGCAAGCCATTCAGTCATTTTGTCACCTTCTAACGCCGCACATAAGCGTCCGCGATAGCGATCCGACTTGATGTGCTTGTTCGCCGATTAAGTCGATGTGGCATTAACCCACCAGTTTTCAAGATGTCCTTCCATGGAACCAGATAGTGCTTCTATAATATCTTTGCCTGTAACTGGGATAATCAGTATATCTCCTTGAGAACTTCTTAAATCTTCTTTGGTAAACGTTCCAGCAAAACCATTCCATGACACAAAAAAACCAATTTTTGCTCTCCCTTTGCTGTTGGATATTTTTTCTTTGAAAATCACCAATTCATTTTTACCGCATTTGCTTGACCAGTTTTTGCACTCTACTAAAATAAGAGCGGATTCCTTTTGCCATAATGGAATTTTAGATTTGTTCAAGATAACTAAGTCAATTTCTTCTGTTTGTGTTTTTAATCTCTCAATAATTTTGAAGCCATCAACAAAACTGAAAAATTTATACATTAACTCTTCAAGCAATCTACCCTTAACATTGGAGTCTTTTTCGTTCTCTACTCTATTGATAATTTCTGGAAATTCGAGAGATTTAAATGATGAATATTCATCGGCAATTTCGCTTACAATCGAACCAATTTTGTTTTGGATTTTATTAAGAATTCTATCTTTCCAAATTGAGAAATCAATACCGAAGTCATACGCTTCATAAAGTGTTTCAAATTTTTCAGGAACAATAATAGAATAGTACAAGTGACACCAATCACCTTCATCTTCGAATTCAATACATTCAATGTTCTGGTCTTCTTTTTGTCTGAATTCTATAAGTCTTTTAATAAGATCCATGTGGTAAGACATACCCAATGGTGCAGCCCACCATTTTCTGTACCAACTATGAGACATGTGCAGATACAATTTGCCATTTTGTTTCTCAAACTCACCCTCAAGCTGAATATTGCGAATGCCCTTTCCATCAAGTTCAGAAATTTCAATTTTAATACCTTCTGGTATATCAGATATTAATAGTCTTTCTGTGTCAGATGGACAAAAATGTGCCGGTTCATCTGATTGAATATACTGATTTAGATATTCTACAAGTTGATCTTTATCCATTGTCTTTTAATATTCCGTACAGCTAACAATTAATATATGATGCTCGTTGTTTCAGTTTTTTGATATAATATTCCCTGTTTGCAAAAAAGGCAAATTAATAATTTATTAATATCATAGGATAATTAGAATATCTCATTTGTATGAAAGTCACTTTTAGTCGGCAATATCAGCAAAAGCGATACTTGTTTTTCGTGCTTTTTGTCCACGATTGCCAGTTGAACTATAGATCAATGAAACAGAGCAAGATAGTGTGTCAGAAGAGGAAACAATTTATGCTTCTGGCAGAAACTGCGCAGCTTATACCCCAGGCAAAAACCACGCTACCTCAACTTCTGGATTCCGGCCTTCGCTGTAATGACGGAAAATGGGACTGTAGCTATTTTTCAAAGATTCATACCCGCTTGCATTGCAAGGGTAAGGAAGGGCATTGTCAAAAGTTGCATGAAAATATGCCTATAGACAGGTCAAAACAAACTAAAATAAGGGGAAGGCAGAAAATAGAATTGAAACTGAAGAAACTTGCCACCTTCTTTATTCCGGCTTAGCATCAATGTAGATGCTAAGCCGGATTGAGTGGGCAACGGCATTTAGGGAATGGCTTAGATGTGGATGGGCTGCAAGCTTTGCAGGCTGGAGACGTACTCAATGTACGTCGGAAGATCGCAAGGCGCAGCAGACCGCCGCAGATAAACATTCCCTAAATGCCGTTGCCCGACCAAGTGAAAAGGTAAATAAAATGCTTAAAAAGCGCAAGAAACAGAACAATAAGGCGCTTTTAAGGACTTACACTGTATTTGAACATTCCGGAAAAATATTCGGATATTACTTCTTTGGTCATGGACGATACGAGCCATTTCATAAGAGAGAAGGGTTTCTTGCCGTATACGAGGAGAGGTTTGTCCTTCATATTCAAAGCTTTTCTCATACCATCTACCGTATCGTAGAAAGTGCCTATATTATCGACAAGCTTTAAATCCTTTGCCTGTGTCCCGATAAAAATCCTTCCGTCTGAAAGCTTCTTTACAGTTTCTACAGGCAGTTTTCTCTCCTGAGCTACAACCTTTATAAATTGCTCATGGATACCGTCCAGTATACCCTGAAAATATGCCTTTTCATCGTCTTTCATCTTCCTGAAGGGAGTGCCTGCATCCTTGAATGCACCTGACTTTATGGTATTTGACTGTAAACCTATCTTCTTAAAAAGGTCTTCTACGATCATATGCTCCATGATAACGCCAATGCTGCCGGTTATTGTAGCAGGCATGGCATAGATTTTTTCTCCTGCAACGGCAATATAGTATCCGCCCGAGGCACATACAGAACCCATAGATGTATAGACCTTTTTTTTCGCCTTCAATTTTATGACTTCACTGTATATCTCCTGGCTGGGGCCGACAGAGCCTCCGGGGGAATTTATCCTGATGATCACCCCTTTTATGCTGTCATCTTCTTTAAACCTGACTATATCTTCCATAACATCTTTTGATTCAGCAATCACACCGCTTATCTCCACAACGCCTATCTTTTCCCTGAACATTCCATCACCGATACCCACTGCCATAGAACCAAAAAATATTATTGCAATTAATACCAGAACTACCAGAAGAATTATCCGTGCTTTTCTGCTCGGCATATTTTAACCTCTCTTTAGTATTTAGTTTTCTCTTCTCTTAAGCATTATCTTCCCGAAAGGTTTTCGCTGAGAAATGGTTGCCATTTTTATCTTTGTGAGTTCAAGCATTCCGAGCATTGTGGCAATTTTATCAGCCTGTTCAAACGGATCGTTTATATTCCACACAAAAAGACCTGTTGAGTCAAGAATGGTTTTCAGCATCTGTAATTTTTCTTCAAGTGTCGGCTTTATTTCCCTGATAACGATAAATCTCTCTTCATTATTTTTTAATATTTCAAGGAATATATTGCAAAGCTCAAGGAGGTCATACTCCGTCTGCCCGTCAATTGTTTTTATGCCCCTGCTGAAGGTGTCCCTGCCAAGCATGGAAAGGTTGTCTATGTTCTCAGCCATACTTTTGACCTTCTCATATTCAATGATCCTGTCGATCAGCTCTTCCCTTGGGTCGTCTTCATCCTGTGAATTGATTGTCGGAAGGAGCATCTTTGATTTGATAAATATCAGGAGAGAAGCCATCTCAATAAAATCTTCGGCTATCTTCAGATTCATGGTGCTCACAAGTTCCACATACTTTAAAAACCTATCCGTAATCATTGCAAGGGGTATATCCCAGATGCTTACTTTATTCTTCTTTATAAGGGTAATCATTACAGCAAGAGGTCCTTCATAGCATTCCATTTTTACTTCAAGTGCCGGGACTAAAAGGTCCATTTTCTCTTACCCCTCATTCTGGATTCCTGATTTGGAAATCCTTAATTTCAAAAACCATTTATCGTTGCTCTATTAAAAAACCTTCCTTCTCAGTGTACTCCCTTATAAATTTTATCTCATCTTCTTTTGTCTTTAAACCCAAATCTATCTTTGCCTCTCTAAGCATATCCAGGATCTTTTTATATACAGGCCCCTCCTTTATCCCCATGTTTTTAAGATCTTCCCCGTTCAGCACAGGATTGAGAGTATCTATATAAGTAATATAATTTGAAATAGCTTTTTTTATTGGTTCAGACCTGGTTTTTGCCATAATAAGCAACTTTGCTTCTTCTGAAAGCGGTTCCAGATGTTTGCAAATTTCGCTTTTTTTCATTGTTTGGAACTCAAAAGCAAATTTCAGTGTTATCTCTTTTATTTTATTTGAATTATCAATGGTTTTTCGTTTCAACGCCTCTGACATTTCTGTTATTTTACAAAATTCTATGATTTCCTCATCTTTCATCTGGTCGATAAGTCCCAAAAGATAGTACTGGACCCTATCGCATTCTATACCCTTGTAAAGAAGTTCGTACCATTTAAACACCGCATGCATATGGTTAAAAAGTCTTTCCTTATCTTTGTTGAAGGTAAGGCCGGGGTATATGAACCTCAGAAGGTCAATGTCCTGCAGCCTTTTTAATATCTTTTCCGGCTCATCTTCCAGCAGAATGAGCGTAAGTTCAGCCCACACCCTTTTACCGCGTATTTTTGAAAGGAAATTCATCTTCACAGCATTTTTTATCAGATTCATGGTATGTTTCCCGATGTGAAAACCAAATCTGATCTCAAACCTGATAGCCCTGAACACGCGCGTCGGGTCTTCAACAAAACTCAGGCTATGCAGAACTCTGATAGTTTTTTCTTTAATGTCTCTCTGTGCGCCAAAAAAGTCAAACAGTTGCCCGAAGGTATTTTTGTTCAGCGATATGGCAAGCGTGTTTATTGTAAAATCCCTTCTGTGAAGATCAAGCTTCAGCGAGCTGTGTTCCACGGTAGGAAGAGCTGCCGGGGCTTTATAGTATTCAAGTCTTGCAGTTGCGATATCTACTTTAAAACCGTCCTTATAGGTAACCTTTGCAGTAGCAAATTCTTTATGCTGCCGGACTTTTGCATTGAATACCCGTGATATTTCTTCAGCAAACAGTATTCCGTCGCCTTCTATTACGATGTCGATATCATTGTTTTCATTGCGCAGTAAAAGGTCTCTAACAAATCCGCCTACCAAATGGGCGTGATATCCCATTCTGTCTGCCAGACTGCCGATATCGGCAAGTTTGTCCAGGGACTCTTTGTCAAGCCTTTCCTCCATGAGCTTCTTTACGTTTTTCTTTTTTTCATACATATCGTGGATTTCAAGTTTTCCAAGGACGGTTTTTGATATTTCATCCTCAAGAATCCTTAAAAGGTCTGTTCTGGTGATTGCACCTACAAGCCCTTCCTCTTTGGTCACGGGGAGAAACCGCTGGCCATTGCCGATAATAATTTCTTTTACCTTTTCCAGAGAGTCATCCGGTTTAACGGTTGAAGTTTCTGTGGACATATATTCCTTTACCGGTATGTTTTCAAGTTTATGGAAAGCCGCTTTTTCCACAATCTGACGGGTAATGACGCCTACAACTTTTTCATTCGATAAAACAGGGAGGGCGTTTATGTTGTACTTTACCATAATATTGTTTGCTTCACTGATGGGGCATTCGGCATCCACTGATTTAACCGGGAAAAACATGATGTCCTTTGCCTTCCACAGGGATTTTATATTGTTTTTAAGAAGCTGTATGAGTCTATCCCGGGCTTCGATGATCGTCATATCTTTTACTGTTGAAGAAGCAGCTTCTTTATGGCCGCCGCCGCCAAATAAAGAAAGGATATGCCCCACATCAACCTGGGCTATCCTGCTCCTGCCGATAATATATACCCTGTCTTCCATTCTGAAGATAGCAAAGATCACGTTTAAATTTTCCATATCACGGAATTTATGTACAATAACAGCAAGATCTCCTACGTAATCTTCCGTGCTGACTTCTGTTATCACTATATCAATACCGTTAATATTATAGACAGATGCGTTGCTTATTAAATCGTTAAGGAGAAATACCTGCTCCGGTGTAAGTTCTTTTACGAGCATATCCGACACAATATTCACATTGGCGCCTTTTGACAGAAGAAATGACGCTGCGGCAAAATCTTCCACCGTAGTGGACGGAAACTGAAAACTGCCCGTCTCTTCATATATGCCGAGCATCATAACCGTTGCTTCTTCGGGGGATACGTCAATGTCCTGTTCTTTAATCATGGACACGAGCATTGATACGGTTGCACCTATGCTTTTTATATATTCTACATCACCCTTGATATCATCATCAGAGGCAGGGTGGTGATCATAGATGTGAATCTTCGCTTTTTTTAAATCAACGACTTGCGCAAATTCTCCAATTCTGCCTTTCTGCCTTGTGTCAACAAGAATGAGGGTATCTATGGCACTGTAGTCAATATCCTTCATCCTGGCAATATCAAATATGTACAGGGTAGAGTGGATAAGAAATTCCCTTAGAGTTTTTTCCTGTGAACCGGGGAATGCAAAAATAGCTTCAGGATATAATTTTTTTGCAGCAACCATTGAGGAAAGAGAGTCAAAATCGGCGTTGTTATGGGATGTGATGATCTTCATTATCCCCTCGGATGATATTTTTTATGAACTTCCTTCAACCTCTTTTTATCAACATGTGTATAAATCTGGGTCGTTGAGATATCTTCGTGTCCGAGTAATATCTGCACAGAACGTAAATCTGCCCCGCCTTCAAGAAGATGTGTTGCAAAGGTATGCCTTATGGTGTGAGGCGAAATATGAGTTTTTTCCATTTTTTTGCCATATTTTCTGATAAGCTTCCACACTGTCTGTCTTGTAAACTTTTCACCCTTTTTGTTCGGGAAAAGGAATAAGCCTTTAGGTTTTTCTTTTTCAATGTACTGCTTTATGGCCTGCCTGGAAAACTCACCAAGCGGCACAACTCTTTCTTTTGATCTTTTCCCTGAGGCAATAAGGAAACCGCCTTCAAGGTTTATATCGCTCTTTTTCAATTGAATAAGCTCTGATACCCGCAAGCCCGTAGCATACAATAGTTCAATTATTGTCCGGTCCCGAACAGATGTCCTTGATCCGCCCGGCATATGGAGCAGCGTAAGCATTTCCTCCTCGCTTAACACGTCGGGAATCGGCATCTTAAATCTCGGAACCTCTAAATCCTCAAGGGGATTATGGGAAATATTGCCATCGACCAGAAGAAAATTAAAAAACCCCCTGAGAGCTGAGATCGTCCTCACGATACTCCTTGGTTTTTTTCCTTTATCTCTGAGATAGCCCATGAATGATTCAACAATATCAGGGGTTAATTCTAATGAGGTTAAGTCTTTACTCTTTAACGTACTGTCTATAGATAAAGATTCGGTCCGGGTTTCTATACCGGTCTCTTCTACCTCTGATAAAGATCTGACTTCATCGGTTTCTTGTTCAAGATATTTGATAAACCCCAGAATATCCCTGTTGTAAGCATCTATAGTGTGAAGCGATGCTCCCCTTTCGGTTGTTAGATAATTTATGTAGCTGTCAAGGAATGTATATAAGCTCATACCAATTCGCCTTCAATCATATAACTTCGTTGCCTCCTCCTCACACTCCTCGATGTACTATATAGTACACCTGCGTCGGCTCGTCGTCGTCGCCCGGGTACCCTCTGGGTGCTATAAATGAATCCGAATTGGTATCATAATAAATCTTTAAATGATTCACTTCTTTGAACTTCCTGTATATGGGATGCCAAACGATATTTGTAAATTTTCGGTCAAATTGATGCCTGTGGAACCAAATCCGCCATCTCCCCTTACTGTTTCGGGCAGTTCTTCAACTTCTATCCAGTTTGCCCTGATGACGTGCTTAAATACCATTTGAGCAATCCTGTCCCCTTTTCGGATAGTAAAGGGTTCTCTGCCGAGATTTATAAGCAGAACCTTTATCTCGCCTCTGTAATCACTATCTATAGTGCCCGGCGTGTTCAGGATTGTAATTCCGAATTTATGTGCAAGGCCACTTCGCGGTCTTATTTCTGCCTCGTACCCTTCCGGGATACCTATATATAAACCCGTATCTATAAGCATCCTCTCGAACGGCATCAGGGTTACAGGTTTATCTATAAAAGCCAGCAGGTCCATGCCTGAAGAAGCTTCCGTGGCATGTTCCGGAAGTATAGTCCCTTCTTTTGCAGTAATTAATACCTTCAGTTCTTCCATATATCTTCGACACTCTTTTCATCTGTTTTATTTATTCTGCCAAGTATCGTAAGTGGTATGTTATGTAAATCCTCGAAGATTTCCCTTGCTATACTGTCTACATCGGCTTTTCTGATGCTGTCTATTTCCCGGATAGTTTCTTTCAAGGGTATATACTCACCAAAGTAAATCTCGTTTTTTGCAAGCCTTCCCATTCTGGCTTCAGAACTCTCCAGCGATATGAAGAGATTTCCTTTTATGTGTTCTTTGGAGAAAGCAAGCTCGCTTTCAGTAATACCATTATCCCGTATCCTGCTGATTTCTTCTTTTACAAGGGTCAGAACTTCTCTCATAGATTCATGTGATGTTGAGGTTGATATACCGAATGTACCAATATCATGGTAACAATTAACGTAAGAATAAATGTTATAGACAAGCCCCCTTTCCTCTCTTACTTCCTGGAAAAGATGCGAGCTCATGCTCCCACCCATAATGGCATTAAGCACATAAAGGGCATATCTCCTCTTGTCAATCTGGCTTACGCCTTTTGTTCCGATACAGAGATACATATGTTCAAGATCTCTTTCATAAATATTTACATTTTTGCAGGGAACAGGTTCAATCATGGGTATCTCTTGAGATTCCCGTTTTTTTACATCGCAAAAAAGCTTTTCCACTTTTTCCACAAACACATCATGGTTAATTCTGCCGGTTGCGGTTATGATCAGGTTGTCCGGTGAATAATAGGTTTCAAGATGTTTTATGAGTGCATCCCTTGTAAATAGCTCTATATTTTCCTCTTTGCCAAGGATAGGTAATCCGAGAGAATGCCCTTTAAAGTAAGACGCATTGAACATATCGTATATGTATTCTTCCGGGTTATCCTCGATCATTTTTACTTCCTGCATTATCACATATTTTTCCTTTTCGATGTCGTCATCTTTAAAAAGAGAATGTTTATGCATATCTGATAATATATCAAAGGCAAGGTCCATGTCTTTTCTAAGCGTTCGTGCATAGAAGCAGGTATATTCCTTGCCGGTAAAAGCATTTATTGTTCCTCCGACAGCATCCATATCCTTTGCAATATCAAAGGCGGTACGTTTTGACGTTCCTTTAAAAAGCATGTGCTCTATAAAATGAGAAATACCGTTATTTACCTCGTTTTCGTTCCTTCCTCCAGTTTTCAGCCACAGCCCCATGGATATGGTTGGGAAATACGGAATAGATTCGGTTACTATGCTGATACCATTTGTTAATGACGTTTTTTTATACATTTACTTTATTGTCCTTATATTTAAATTGGGATGCAAGACGCATCAGATAAAATTTAGAATTCTGATATTAATATTCAGGAATCAGAAAAAATTCAAATCTTTCATACGAGATTCTTAATTCTGACTCCTGAACTATTTCAGGAAGCTGTCATGCATCCTTTGGCCAACCCTTCTCTTCATTCAGTAATGCTTTTCGTGACAACTTAATTCTACCGTTCGGCTCAACAGCTATGACTTTTACCATAAACTCGTCACCTTCTCTGGTAACATCCGACGTCTTTTTTATGTAGCCGTCGGCAAGCTGGCTGATATGGACAAAGCCATCCACTCCTGGCGCTAGTTCGACAATGACACCTGCATCCAAAACTTTTACAACCTTTCCGAAGTAGGTCTCGCCTACCTCTACTTCTTTGGTCAATTTTTGTATTATTTCTATAGCCTTGGCTGCGGATTCTTCATCGGGCGAGGCAATCGTTACAGTGCCTGAATCATCTATGTCTATTTTCACGCCTGTCTGCTCTACGATACTCCTTATCATTTTTCCACCAGGGCCGATAACGTCCCGTATCTTGTCAGTTTTAATTTTGATGGTAAACATTCTCGGTGCATACTGGGATATTGATTCTCTCGGGCCCGGCAACGTCTCAGCCATAATACCAAGTATCTTTTCTATGCCTTCCTGCGCCTGGGTAACTGCCTTTGACATAATCTCTTTGGTTATGCCTTTTATTTTTATATCCATCTGAATGGCGTTAACACCTCTTTTTGATCCTGCTACTTTGAAATCCATATCTCCAAGATGATCTTCATCACCCAGTATATCGGTAAGAACTATTTCCGTTTCACCTTCTTTTACAAGACCCATTGCAATACCTGCCACAGGCTCTTTTATCGGCACTCCGGCATCCATCAGCGATAAGCAACCGCCACAGACTGTTGCCATAGAAGACGAACCGTTGGATTCGAGAATTTCCGATACAATTCTTATTGTGTAAGGAAAACCATCTCTTTCGGGCAATGTCGGCGTAAGAGCTCTTAAGGCAAGGTTGCCGTGACCTATCTCGCGTCTCGATGGCCCTCTCAGCATGCCTACTTCACCCACAGAGAAAGGCGGGAAATTATAGTGCAGCATGAAGTTTTTATATATTTCTCCTTCCTGCAAAGATTCAATCTTCTGTTCATCATCAGAAGTTCCCAGGGTTGTTATTGCCAATGCCTGGGTCTCTCCTCTTGTGAAAAGGGCCGAACCATGCGCCCTGGGAAGCACGCCGGCTTTGCAGGTAATATTCCTTACTTCGTCAGGCGATCTGCCGTCTATCCTTTTCCGGGTTGTAAGGAGTTGTTGCCGCAGAATATCTCTTATAATATCTTCGAATATCATAATTATGATGCTTGCTTCTGTTCCCTCATATTCCTTTACCAGATTGTCGCGAATCTCATCCTGCTTGCTGTACCTTTCAAGTTTGTTTCTTATGGCAAAAGCTTCAATCAGATCCTGCTCAATTTTGCCCCTGATTTGATCCTTTAATCCATCAGGGATTTCAATTTCCTGGACTGCCATTTTTTCTTTGCCACAGAGTTCTTTTAATTTTTCCTGGCATTCTATTAAAGGCAGCAGGCTTTGATGGCCGAAATGGATTGCTTCTATAAGATCATTGCTGGGTGCAAAATCTGCCGCGCCTTCGACCATTAATATAGCTTCTTTTGTTCCTGCTACAATTATATCTATATCGCTTTCTTCAAGTTCAGCAGCAGAAGGATTTATTATAAAGGCCCCTTCTTTTCTTCCTATTTTTACTCCGGCCATGGGACCGCCGAAGGGTATCTGTGAAATAGTCAATGCACAGGAAGCGCCGATAATACCGAGTATTACCGGATCGTTCTCCTGATCGACAGAAAGGACATTTACTATTACCTGAGTTTCGTTTCGAAAACTCTTTGGGAATAAAGGCCGCAGTCCTCTGTCTATAAGGCGGGCCGTAAGCGTCGTTTTATCCGAATTCCTGCTTTCTCTTCTCAAAAAGCCGCCTGGTATTCTCCCGGCAGCGTAGGACATCTCCTGATAATTTACCGTAAGGGGAAGAAAATCCCTGTCAGATGGTCTTTTGTCTGTAACTGCCGTGACGAGTACTACGGTATCGCCGTATTGTACCAGCACACTGCCGTCAGCCTGTTTCGCAACACCGCCCGTACTTATTGTCAGTGGTCTGCCTGCATAATCAATTGTAATATGTTCTTCCATATAATATCTTCCTTTTTTGTTTTATTTTCTTAATCCGAGTTTTTCGATGACTTTTTTATATCTGTCAACATTTTTTTGTTTCAGGTAGCTAAGCAGCTTTCTCCTGCTTCCGACAAGGATAAGTAATCCCCTCCGCGAATTATGGTCTTTAGAAAACTTCTTAAAGTGTTCAGTCAGAGATTTAATCCTTTCTGTAAGAAGCGCAATCTGAACTTCAGGAGAGCCTGTGTCCTTTTCGTGGGTCTTAAAGCCCTCTATGATCGTCCTTTTCTCTGTAGTTTTTAGTGCCATGTAAAGCCTCCTTAATGGTTTATCAATCTTTTGATTTTAATCGTCTTCGAAGTCAGATCTGTCATACCGATCCCTATGAGAATACCCTTTTTATTGAGTAATTTCGTTGTTTCACCATCTCTCCATTCCCTTGCATTGCCCAGTAATGGAATGGGCATCCCGTTTTTCATGAATCGTTCGAGAGCATCCATCACCAAAATCTCATTAAAAGATTTTAAAACATTTTCCAGCGATATTAAAGAGTTTAATATATCTTCTTTACTGTTGAAACTTTCTATGTCCGTGCTCATGTCATGAGTAAATTCACCATGCCGCGTCCTTTTTAAAGAGAACAGGGTTGCACCACAACCAAGCATGCCCCCAAGATCGTTTGCGAGCGCTCTGATATATGTTCCCTTGGAGCATACAACATCTATATCAATATAGGGGTGTGAATAATCAAGAAGTTCTATACTGAAAATCTCAACTTCTTTTTGGTGCGGATCCATAGCTATCCCTTTGCGCGCCAATTTATACATGGGTTTCCTGTGGATTTTCTTAGAAGAATAAATAGGGATCTGCTGGGTAATTTTACCTTTAAATCGGCCCAGCAGGGATTCTATGGTTTCTTTTTCAAATTTATCAGGTGTTGTTGTGGTAAGCACCCTTCCTTCAATGTCAAGGGTATCTGTTGTGACCCCCAGAAGAAGTTTTGCTCTATAGGCTTTTACTTCATTTTCAAAAAAAGGTATTAGTTTTACACCTTCGTTAATTGCAACAGGTAAAACACCTGTAGCGTTTCTATCAAGTGTTCCGATATATCCTATCTTTTGGAAGGGGCTTAAACTTTTCAGTTTTCTAATAACATCATATGAGGACATGCCCACGTCTTTATTGACAATTAAAAAACCATTCATATAAATTCCTTAATAAAGCATTCGTTAAGCTTATCCTTTACTTCTTCAAGTGACCCATCTATTGTACAACCTGCTGCTTTTTTATGGCCGCCGCCGCCGAAGGTTCCACAGATTGCAGCAACATCTGCAAGCCCTTTTGACCTCATACTGATTTTATACTTTTGTTTATTAATCTCTCTTATTAAAATTGCCGCTTCAACACCTCTGATTTCCCGCAAATATTCTACAAATCCATCGGAATAATCCTTATCAGTGTTGGTCTTTTTAAACATTTCCTCAGTTACATATGCCATTACCACCCTATCCTGAAAGTATGTTTTCATTGTCGAAAAGACCAGACCAAGCAGTAAATATCTTTCTTTCGGGTGATTTTCGTAAACCATCTGGGACACATAAACAGGCTTTACACCAAGTTTTGTCATCTCCTCACAGATAAGAAATGCCTCGGAACCTGTATTATCGTGTCTAAAAGAACCTGTATCCGTTAAAATTGCGGTATATATGTTTATTGCCATATCATATGTGATTGTTATCTTTAATGTGCGAAAGAGCTTGTAAAGTATTTCAGCCGTAGATGAAGCACTTTCATCCATAAGGTTAACAATACCGAAGGTTTCGTTTGTCCTGTGGTGGTCAATATTTATAAAAGAACCCATATCTTTCAACTTTTCGAATCCGTCTCCTACCCGGTGGAGGTTTCCGCAATCAAGGACAAAAATTGCATCGTATTGACCAACCGGAAACTCATGGGTCATCTGTAGCGGTTTCGGCAAGAACTCATACATGTAAGGCACCTGATCTTTTAGAAAAACAGTTACTGTTTTACCAAGTGCTTCAAGCGCATAATACATTGAAAATGCCGAACCCAGAGCGTCACCATCAGGATCTTTGTGGGTAGTTATGAGGAAATTATTCCCTTTATATATAAGCTCTCTAATTTTCTCTATCATGAGTTTCCTTTTTTATAATTTCTTCAATCCTTGCAACCTTTTCATAGGAATCATCAACGATAAAGGTAATGTCTGGCATATACCGCAGCTTCAATCTCTCTCCCAGCAGGACTTTCATATATCCTTTGGCTCTTTTCAGGGCCTGAATTGTTTTCTTTTTTTCCTCATCGTTTCCGTATATTGAGTAAAATACTTTTGCATACCTGAGGTCTTCAGTCATTTTCACATCGAGAATAGTGATGAATCCTAATCCCGGATCTTTAATATCTCTCTGGATCATCAAAGAAATTTCCTCGCGAAGGAGGTCCTGAAGCTTAAGCCGTCTATATCTCATTGCCTATTACTATAATTTCCGTCCGGGTGTCTATTATTTCACCTATATATAAAGACTCTATGTATGCATAAATATTCTCGATAGCCGAGTTTACATGGTCTTTTTTTACCCCGACTACTGAAAATCCTATCTTTGCCCTTTGCCAAAGGTTTGTCTGTTCTATTTCCATAATAGATATGTTAAATTTTAACCTTGTTTTTTCTACTATCCTTTTTACCGCATGCCTTTTGTCTTTTAATGAATGATTTTCCGGTAAAAAGATTTCTATGCTTGAAACACCGACTACCATTTTCTTTAACCATCAAGAGTTTGTTTTTCCTTCTCCTCTATGAAAAGAACGAGGGTGTCTCCTTCCTGAATGTCGTTGAAATTTTCTACTGAAATGCCACATTCATACCCTGTCAAAACTTCTTTTGCATCGTCCTTGAATCTTTTGAGAGATGCCAGCTTACCTGTAAACAGGGTGTTATTATTTCTCAAAACCTTCACAAAAGCATTCCTGGTAGCCTTTCCTTCAACCATATAGCAACCGGCTATTGTGCCAAGTTTTGAAACACTAAATACTTTTCTTACTTCTGCTTTTCCAATATTTGTTTCTACAATTTTCGGCGCCAGCATTCCTTCCATGGCCTTTTTCAGGTCATCGATCATGTCATATATTATGGAATATGTCCTGATCTCTATCTTCTCATGCTCGGCTAATGATTGCGCTTTTCCCACCGGTTTTGTGTTAAATCCTATAACAATTGCCCCTGATGCCATGGCAAGGTTTATATCCGTTTCAGTAATCGCACCAACACCGCTGTGTATGACTTGAATTTCTACAAGCTTGTTGGACATTTTATCCAGCGTTTCAATAATTGCATCTATCGTTCCTCTTACATCACCTTTGACTATTAAATTCAAAACTGTTTTTTCAGATTCGCCCATTTTAGTATAAAGCTCTTCCAGGGTTGTTCTTGAATTCTTCAAAGCTCCTTGTTCTTTCAGCTTTTCCTGTCTGAATTTTGAAAGCTCCCTTGCATAGCCTTCCTCTGTGGTAACAATAAACCTGTCACCGGCATGAGGAACATCATGAAAACCCACTACCAGTACCGGGGTGGAAGGAGGTGCTTTCTGTATCCTGCGCCCCTTATCGTCGAACATTGCCCGCACTCTTCCGAACATACTTCCTGCAATAAAAGGATCCTGAATTTTAAGAGTTCCCTCCTGGATAATAACAGTTCCAACAGGGCCATGGCCTTTATCAAGTTCAGACTCAATAATAATACCTTTGGCCGCCTTATCAGGGTTTGCCTTTAATTCAAGCATCTCTGCCTGGAGAACAATCAATTCAAGAAGTTCCTTTATGCCCTCTTTCTTTTTTGCAGATATCTTTGCAAATAATGTCGTACCTCCCCATTCTTCGGGTAAAAGGCCAAAATCAGCAAGGTCCTTTACAACTTTATCCGGGTTTGCATTCTGTTTGTCTATTTTATTAATTGCAACAATTATGGGAACATTTGCAGCTTTTGCATGATTCATCGCCTCGATTGTCTGAGGCATTACACCATCATCAGCAGCTACAACAAGAATCACGATATCGGTAACTCTGGCCCCCCTTGCCCTCATAGCTGTAAAAGCTTCATGCCCGGGGGTATCTACAAAAGCAATTGCTTTCCCATTTACATCAGCGACATATGCTCCTATATGTTGAGTAATACCACCAGCTTCTCCTTCAGCCACTTTTGTGTGACGTATTGTATCGAGAAGCAGGGTTTTACCGTGATCGACATGGCCCATTATAGTTACCACAGGCGGCCTGGGCTTCAGATTTTCAATACTTCCCTTTTCATCTTCTTCCTTTGCTATAAACTCATCTTCTATTGAAAGGGATCTTTCCGTCTCAAAACCTAACTCTGTTGCTATAAGATATGCAGTATCAAAATCGACAGTCTGGTTGATCGTCGCCATCACCCCAAGGGCCAGCAGCTTTGTAATAATTTCCTGGGCTTTTACACCCAGTTTCTTTGCCAGCATATCAACCTGAATTCCATCACCGATTTTTATAGTCTTTTTTGCCGGTTTTATCTCAAGTCGTTTTTCCTCTTCCGCCTTTCTTTCAGCACCCCTTTCACGCCTGTCTTTTCTGAAGATCGCGGGCTTTCCTTTTTGTCTTCTGAAAGAATAGAGATCTTCTTCTTTTATGATTACCTTTCTTTTAAGGGGACTTTTCTTTTTTAGTTTTTGTTCTTCAAGTTCCTGTTCTTCAAGCTTTTTCAGAAGTCTTTCTGTTTTTTTCTTTTTCCGTTCCTCTTCTTCCTTTTCCTTATCGCCAAGAGTAACATCCTTTTCAAGGTCATGTTTATATGCCTCTTCCAGTACCTTTGTAATCTCTTTCTTTTTTTCTTCGGCAATAACTTCTATATCGCCCTTCAGTTTTTCTTCCTGAAACTCCTCAGCAACTTCTTCTTTTTCAACCTCTACCATAACAACTTCAGATGGTGATGATGATTTTTTACTTAAAGCTGCCTCTTCAGTTTCCTTTGGCTTCTTTGGCTTCAATATCAATTTATCGGTAATATCCGGCGCTTTTTCTTCCTTTTCTTTAATTAATTTTACTGGTGCTTTTTCTAATGGTTTTGTTTTTTCTTTTGGTGTCTCTATTTTTTCTGCTTCCACAGGAGGGGTGGGAGGTGGTTGAACCCTTCTCCTTATGATTGCTGAAGCGATTCTTTTCTCTATTACTGTTCCGCCTGGAACTGTTGATTTATCGTCTTTCTTTTCCTGAATAACTTCTTCTTTGTCTTTGTCCTTATCCTTCTCTTTAACTCTAACCCCGATGTTTTTCAGTTTAGTCAGTATTTCATCATCGCTCATCTTATCGGTAAGGGTTGTCAATTTTATCTTCGCCATATAATTACCTAAGTCCTTGATTGTTCAGGGTTCACGGTCAACAGTAATAACAAAAGACCTTGCCGTAAACCGTGAATTTTATTTATCTTTAAACGCTTTCTTTACTTTTAGTTCCCGCGAGATTCATTAGTGATTTTGCTTTATTAATAATCCGCGTACAATCCTCAACAGAAATGCTCGTTATTTTATTTAATTCTTCCGGCGTTAGCTTGGCTATATCCCGCATATCTCTTAGATATTCATCATGCAAGACTCTTGCAAGTATTTCACTGACCTCCAAGTCCTCCATAAGCTCGTCTATTATTCTCTGAGATGTTTTTTCTACCTCTGATTCGCTGCTTATATCTATTTTCCAACCTGTTAGTTTTGAAGCAAGCCTGACGTTCTGGCCTTTTTTCCCTATTGCAAGGGAAAGCTGGTCATCATTAACAATAATCTCCATTGAGTGTTCTTCTTCATTGATATATACCTTTGATACACGCGCAGGGGCAAGGGTGTTGCAAACAAATTTTGCAACATCTTTTGTCCATGGTATTATATCTATTTTTTCGCCTCTTAGTTCCTGAACTACTGCCTGCACCCTTGAACCTTTCACGCCAACACAGGCTCCTATCGGGTCAACATCAGAATCTTCACTGTATACTGATATTTTTGCCCTTTCTCCGGGTTCTCTTGCAGCGCTTATAATTTTTATAATTCCTTCCTGAATCTCCGGCACTTCCAGCTCAAAGAGCTTCTTAAGAAAATCAGGGTGTGTTCTTGACATAAGGATTTTGCAACCCTTTTGATCCTTTTCCGTATCAATAATACATGCTTTAATCCTATCCCTTTGATGGTAATTCTCACCCGGGATAGTTTCTTTAATCGGAAGGAGGGCTTCTGTTTTTCCTAAATTAACAATATAAAGATTTTTTTCTACTCTTTGTATCACACCCGTTACTATTTCGCCCTTTTTGTTTTTATATTCGTTATAAATCACATCGCTCTCTGCATTTCTTACTTTTTGCAGAATTACCTGTTTTGCTGTCTGTGCTGCAATCCTTCCAAGGGAAGATGTGTTCATTTTTATGCCTATACTGTCTCCTACCATGCAATCAGGATCATGGATCTTTGCATTTTCGATAGGTATCTCTGAATCCGGATCATTTATTTCCTCAACAACTGTTTTGAACTGAAATACTTCTATCTCTCCAAGTTCTTCATTGTAACGCGCTTCCAGATCAAGGTGGTTGCCAAATTTTTTCTTTGATGCTGAAAGGATTGCCTCTTCAAGTGTTGCGATGAGCGTCTCTTTAGATATACCCTTTTCTTTTCCCACCTGTTCAATAACATAATTTAAATCAAAATACATAGTTACTCCTTAAATCCCGAAATCCAAATGTGCCTTTTTTATATCACATATTGGGATTGTAAATATACCAATTTTTCCCCTGATCTCGACCTCATCTTCAGTTATACGGATAATTTCACCAGAGAACTCATTTCTTTCCTGCAATGGTTTCATGGTTATTATTCTGCATTGTTTTCCAATATATCTCTTAAAATCACTAATATTTTTTAGTGGTCGCGTAAGTCCGGGCGAGGAAACTTCGAGCGTATACTGATGTTCGATAATATCTTCTATATCAAGGGTTCTGCCAAGCTCCCGATTAACTTTTTCACAGTCCGAAATTGTTACTCCACCATCTTTTTCAATGTATATTCTCAGCAGCCATCTTTTTCCTGATGGTCGAAACTCGATGTCAATAAGCTCTAAGCAGTCCTCTTCGAGGATAGGCATTAAAATACGTTCGATATTGTCTATTGTTTTCCTTTCGGATACCATTGTCCCAAAAATTAAAAAAGCGAGTCGAGCCCACTTTCATGTATACTTTTTAACATAATACCAATGGCAATGCAAATAAAATACAGAAGACAGATGTGGGAGAGCGGCAACAAGCCTGTTACCTTAAATCCTAATCTTCTGTATTTCCTGTTGACTTTAATGAATATTGCAGGGTAAAAGTAAAGAAAAAGCAGGAGGTTTCATGCATATTTCTGTTATTGGTGTAGGATATGTTGGTCTTGTAACAGGTGCTTGTTTTGCAGAAACAGGCAATGATGTTATATGTTTGGACATTGACAGCAAGAAGATAGATAAGCTATGCCAGGGGATCATACCCATTTATGAACCCCAACTTGAAGAAATAGTAAAAAATAATATCAAGGAAGGAAGGCTAAGCTTTACAACAGATATAAAAAAGGCAGTCGATCACGGCTTAATTATGTTTATCTGTGTTAATACACCTCAGGACGAAGATGGCTCTGCAGACTTACAGTATGTGATGGATGTTGCAGCCAGCATCGGTAAGGCAATTGAAAAATACAGAATAGTTGTAGTGAAATCAACAGTACCCGTAGGGACATGCGAAAAAGTTAAGAATGTGATAACAGAAGAGTTGAGGAAACGTGGAGTTGATGTGCCATTTGATATTGCCTCAAATCCCGAGTTCTTAAAAGAAGGCGTGGCAGTAGATGATTGTATGAAACCGGAAAGGGTAGTTGCTGGCGTGGAACACAGCAGGGTGGAAGAGATTTTGCGGGAGCTCTATGCACCTTTTACAAGAACAGGGGCTCCGTTTCTTGCCATGGATGTAAAGTCAAGTGAGATGACAAAGTATGCTGCCAATTCGATGCTCGCAGCAAGAATATCTTTTATGAATCAGATTGCAGGAATATGCGAAAAGCTTGGCGCTGATGTAATGATGGTCATGAGGGGTATGGGTAGTGACTCGCGTATCGGGCCGAAGTTCTTGTTTCCCGGCGTGGGGTTTGGCGGTTCATGCTTCCCGAAAGATGTGAGGGCACTCATAAAAACATCGCAGGACCATGAATACGAGCCCTCCATATTAAAGGAGGTAATGCATGTCAACGACCATCAAAGAGTTTCCTTTACAGATAAGGTCATGGCATTTTACGGCGGCAATGTAAAAGGCAAAAGGTTTGCCGTATGGGGGCTTGCATTTAAACCCAACACAGATGACATGAGGGAAGCTCCTTCGATTTATATAATAAACACTCTTACAAAAGAAGGGGCATTTTGTAAGCTTTTCGATCCCAAGGCAATGGAGGTTGCATCACGGTATTTTGAAGGAAATCCGGATGCCGGTTTTGCAAAAAATCAATATGAAGCACTTGAAGGTGCAGATGCCCTGATCCTTGTCACAGAATGGCTTTCCTTCAGAGAACCGGACTTTGAAAGGATGAAGCTCCTCATGAAAGCTCCTGTTGTGTTTGACGGAAGAAACCAGTATAATCCGAAAACAATGGCAAAAATGGGTTTTAGCTATGTTTGTATTGGAAGACCGGTCGTCTAAGGATCGAACAGGGCTGAATATTAAAGACTGGAGGAATTAAAATGTATAATTATTGCACATATAATTCCCCTAAAAAGGTGCTTGTCACCGGCGGAGCAGGTTTCATCGGTTCTCACCTGTGCGACAGGCTTATTAAAGACGGGCATGAGGTTTTATGCCTCGATAATTATTTTACCGGTGCTAAAGAAAATATCTCACACCTTTTTGGTCATCCCCGGTTTGAACTTATCAGACACGACATCACTCAGCCTATCCACCTTGAGGTTGAATGGATATTCAATCTTGCCTGTCCTGCAAGCCCTATCCATTACCAGTATAATCCTGTCAAAACAACGAAAGTGAATGTCCTTGGTGCTCTCAACGTACTCGGCCTTGCAAAGAGGGTAAGGGCACGTGTAATGCAAGCATCTACAAGTGAGATATACGGCGATCCTGAAATCCATCCGCAGAAGGAAGAATACTGGGGGAATGTTAACCCCATCGGCAGAAGAAGCTGCTACGATGAAGGCAAACGTGTGGCAGAGACGCTCTTTTTCGATTATTTGAGACAAAATAAGGTGGATATTAAGGTTGTACGTATTTTCAATACTTACGGACCACGCATGAGGCCGGATGACGGCCGCGTGATAAGTAATTTTATCATCGAGGCACTTAATAACAATCCGATCACCGTTTACGGAGAGGGGGTTCAGACACGGTCTTTTTGTTATGTTGATGACATGATTGAAGGTATGATCCGTATGATGGACTGTGAGACCGGGGAGCATGAGAGGGGAAGGGATTACACAAAATCATACCTTTCCGGATTTCCCGGGCCTGTAAATCTTGGTAATGCTCAGGAAGTTACAATACTGTCAGCAGCAAAGAAAATAATCGGGATGTCCGGTTCGAAATCAGATATAATTTTCGAAAAATTGCCGGAAGATGACCCGAGGAGAAGATGCCCGGATATCTCAAGGGCAAAGAAATACCTTAAATGGCAACCAAAGGTATCACTGGAAAAGGGATTGTCTAAAACAATTGAATTTTTTATATCTAAAATAAAAGGGTAATATTATAAAAAGAGAAGAAGAGCTTGCAGCAGCCGGTTGGGAAAAAAGATTCATTGCTTGCGAGCCAAGACTTTCAGAAATGGCTGAAATGTATAATGATATAGGGTTTGAAGTACATCTTGAGCCATTGCCTCCCAAGGAAGAAATGGACATCGAAAGCTGCGATACAAGCGGTTGTACAGCCTGTTTTGATGTGGACAGGGAACGCTACAGGATAATATTTACAAGACCGAAAATGAGGTAGCAGCAAGTAATAGTTTATATGGTTTAATGTTAATGTAGAGACAGTTGATTTTTTAAAGACTTTTATCTGATACATTTTAGAGAAAATAAAATTTGGTGAATATTTGAACTTATTTGTAAGAAAAAAACGCAGAATCGATGACGATCCAAGAATTTATGTAAAAAAAGATATATCTATAGAAGATTTTATACGAGTTAATGACCAGTCGTACGAGTATAGAGAGAAGGCGCTCCCTGCTGCTTTAACAGTTGAATTCTGGAAAGACAGCGGTCTTGTAAATTTTTTATCGGACGACCGTTTTTTAAAAAGTGAAATTCTTGATGTCGGATGCGGCAGCGGTGAGATAGATATCATTATAGCCGCCAGGGGTTACAGTATTACGGCTATTGATATATCGCCATATGCAATACAACTGGCAAACAAACTTGCAGATAATTTTCCGGAATACAAGGAAAGGCTTAGTTTTTTAGTCGGCAACATCGAACAGATTGATTTCAATAAGAAATTTTCATCGGCCATCATTTCTCATGCCCTTGAACATGTAATTAATCCGGAGAAGATGATGGAAAAGGTTATCAACCTTTTAAATCCCGGATCGTATATTTTAGTGGCAGTCCCGAACAAAAAAGCATGGAACGACAGGACCCACTTACGACATTTCAGTAAACGAAGTCTAACAAAATTCCTTTCTCAATATTCACATGAACTGGACATTAAAATAGATAAAATAGAAAAAATGATTTTTGCAGTGTTAAGGATTCCTGATAACTAAAAGAGACTCATTTATCTGATTTTTTAAAGATATTTTCCCATAACTTTTCGGCTTCTTCCTTGTCTGATTTCTTTGTCTGATCGTCCTTAAACCTGAAATATTCACAATAATTTGCCCTGTCTTTTTCTTTTACGTAATCTGCCTGAGGCTCCCTGCATTTGTTGGCTTTGCCTTCATCATAGAAGATACAGTTCAGACAAACATGGAGATCTGACCTGCACTGCGGACATTCTTCTCTGAAGGATATTTTTTCAATAGTAACCGGCTTTTTGCACTTGAAACATATTCTCATAACTTATCCAGAAGCTCCAACAGGCTGTTAATAACTCTTCCGTTATTTTCTCCTGATCCCTGGCCCTCTTTCCCGGATTTATAATTTTTGAAGTAGTATGCCTCTATTCCCATGTCTGATGGGACTTGAAAATCAAAGATTTCATGGTCTCCCACATGTATAATCTCTTCAGGCAACACACTCAGCATACTGCATATCTTTTCATAGAATGCCGTTTCTTTTTTTACCATATTATAATCTGTCGTTGCTGAAATGCTATGGCTGAAGTAGCGGGCAAGGTTTGTATATTCAAGCTCTTTCTCAACAAATATACGGGCTGCATTAGAGGCTATGATAAGTATGTATTCTTCTTTTAATCTTTCGATAACCTCTTCTGCGCCGGTAATAGGCTCAATAAATGATTCATACTTTTTCAGGAGTTCGTCTGCCGTAACACTTAAGTCAAACCTCTTCAGCCAGTAATCTATATTGTACCAGAGGATGCTGGAATCGCCGACAGACGCATATTCTTTCATAATTAGCGTCCTTGCATCGTCAAAGGGTATTGAATACTTTTTCGCATAAGATTCGGGTATGCCATGATTCCACACCATATCCCCGAATCCGGCACTGACGAGAGTTCCGTCAAGGTCGAATGAGACTACCTTTTTCATGGGCGAAGTATATCATTTTTTTATTTACTTATCTTGCAATATTATACTTCTTTATCTTATACCGAAGCATACGTTCACTTATTCCTATAATTGACGCAGCCCTTGTCTGGACCCAGTCGGCTTTCGTGAGGGCTTCCATTATCATCTTCCTTTCTGTCGCCCCAACCACATCCCTGATAGTTCCTTCCGTAACAGACTGTTCGCCTTCAGCCAGAGACGGCAAATCCTCCTTTGATATATATTCGCCTCTTGTAAGCACGACAGCCCTTTCGATTATATTCTCAAGTTCTCTTACATTACCTGGAAAATCATATTTTATCAGTGTGTCCCTTGCTTCTTTTGTAAATCCCTTAATTGTTTTCTTATGCCTGTCATTATATTTTTTAAGGAAAAAATCGAGAAAAAGCGGGATGTCCTCCTTTCTCTCCCTCAAAGGAGGTATATCAATAGCAACTACATTCAATCTGTAGAAAAGGTCTTCCCTGAAGGCTCCCTTCTTAACCTCTTCTTCAAGATTTTTATTGGTTGCCGTTATAATCCTCACATCTACCCCTACAGGGCGCAGCCCGCCCAGCCGTTCAACCTCCCTTTCCTGTATTGCCCTCAGCAATTTTGATTGGAGCAGAAGCGGTATATCGCCTATTTCATCGAGAAAGATTGTCCCTTTGTTTGCCAGCTCAAATTTACCCGCCTTTCTTTGATAAGCCCCTGTAAATGCACCTTTTTCGTATCCGAAGAGCTCGCTCTCAAGTAAAGTGTCGGGTATTGCAGCACAATTTACTTTTACGAGGGGCTGGTTCAGCCTCTCGCTTAAACCATGGACAAGGTTAACGATAACCTCTTTTCCCACACCGCTCTCACCTCGAATAAGGCAGGTAGAATCTGTTTTTGCAATTCTTACAACAAGACTTACAACATTTTGCATCTTTTCGCAGGAATAAATAAAGTTTTCAGCTTTAAGCCTGTCTCTCAGCGTTTCCTTCAGCACCATATTCTCACGCACTAAGTGCCGCTTTTCTTCTATCTTTTTCAACTTAAAAATCAGATCGTCAAGATCTATGGGCTTTGTTAAATATTCAGCAGCACCTGCCTTCAAAGCATTCACCGCATTTTCTATGCTTCCAAAGGCTGTAATCATGATTATTTCCACTTCAGGATTTATTTCTTTAAACTCTTTGAGAAGAGAGAGGCCATCCGTATCGGGCAGTTTATAATCGAGCAAAGCAATATCAAGAACTTCTTCCTTAAACCTTTCGATTGCTGTCTTCCCATCTCCGGCTTCCTTTACTGAATAACCTTCTTTTGTTAAAAAACCTCCAAGGAGCGATCTCTGTGTATCCTCGTCCTCAACAATTAATATATTTGCCCGATCCATATTTTTACCCCCTTCAGAGCCCAGGAAAATGGTTTACACATGCCAGTTCGCAGCAGCTGCTCCTGTTCTTGCTGCAGGCTGTAAACCATGAACGGATTCATTGTCTTTTGCCTTCTCATTCTCTTGTTTTCTGCCCTTCTGCAGGCGGTTGATTCATAGGCATGGTTATGACAAATGTCGTACCTTTTCCTTGCTCGCTGAAGGCACTTATATCACCGCCGTGATCTTTAATGATCATGTACGAAATGGGTAACCCTAATCCAATTCCCTTATCCTTCGTAGTATAATAATATTCGAATATCCTGTGAAGCTCTTTTTCATTAATGCCTGCACCAGTGTCCTTTATACTTATATCTATATTCCCATCCTTGACAGATGTTGTTATCTTAATGGATCCTCCGTTATTTATTGCTTCAATCCCGTTCAAAACAATGTTGTAAAAAGCCTGTTTAAGCCTTTCTTTTTGCGATTGAATCATTATGTCATTGTCTGCCTTGCTGATAATTATATCAATCCCCTTTGAAGCAGCCTTTTCCCTGAGAATGACAACTACCTCCTCAATAACATTATCAAGGTTTTCCTGCAGAAACGGTGCATGGGATTTGGTTGAAAGAAGAAACTCTTCAACGATCCTGTCAATCCTCGACAATTCGTTTCTTATAATATCAATAAATTGATAATATTCTTCTTCTTTTTCTTTTGCAGGCGTAAATTCCCTCTTTAGCCTTTGTATTGACATGCTCATAGCATTCAACGGGTTTCGTATCTCATGCGCCATTCCTGAAGAAAGCTTACCGAGCGACACAAGTCTCTCTTTCATCTCAAGCTCTTTTTCAAACTCACGCAACCTCTTAGCATGCCTCCTTTCCAGAAGAAATATTGCATAAGTACTTACTGCACCAGATATTGCCAAAAGCACAAGGATAAAGAGAAAATTCATAGTAGTTCTTTTTAATATATCCCGGGCAAGTCCTTTTGACACAAGTATCTCAACTATAAACTTCGGAAGATATTTTGAATCCAGCGGCATAGACACAACGTAAGCCTCTTCCCTGTTGCCATTGGAAGATATATAAGGAATTCCCTTTGCATCATATATATTAATACCATCAATATTGAATCTCTTTTCCTCTGCTTCTACAATTTCCTTTAAGGTAAGTTTTTTCCTTAGCGCATCAAGCTCATCTTCATCAAGACTGAAGAAAACTGCGTTGCCTTTTGTTTTAATGCCCATTGTAAAAAATTTATCTCCTTTGCCCGGCGTTTTAACAAAGGTTTCCTTTTCCCCTGATTGAAATGTCCTGATATAAGACATCGGTACCCTTACCAATCCCTTTTTCGTAATAGTTTTGCCGTCCCTGTCTATCACTATGATATTCGAAATAGGCATCTTTTCTACATCCATGCTTTCTATATTTCTAAAAAAGTTGTAAAGATCGTCAATTATCGCCTCGTCATAAACCATAATATTCAGAAAATTAGGCGTAATGATTGATGGAGATTTTTCAAGGAGGTTTAAGTATTCAAGATTTATATCTATTTCCCTCTTAAGATGATTAAAAATGATCTCCCCTTCGTTTTTGAGCAGGGCCTCGATATTTTTCTTTATGATTCTTATTTGAAAATATCCGGTTATTGTGATGAGGGAAAAGAGTATAGCAAACAGAAGGGAGGGAAAGACGAATGTCTTTTTATCTCCCATATCCTCTTAATCCCAGGGGACGCATTGATCTTTTTCTCTCGGAACCGCAGAAGCTATCATATTTTTCGCGCTGTTCTTCATTTAATATGCGTGAGATTTCTCCCTTGTATTGATTGTACAGGTTTTCACGTGAGATTTCTATTTCCAGTATTTCGTTCTGAAGTTTCTCAACCCTGTCTCTGTTGAGCGAGGGGTTCCTGTACAAATCCCTCAGCTCCAACCTTTTTTTAATAACTTCTCTCCCTGATGCGCGCCATTCATCCATATATTTTCTCTTTATATCTTCCACTGCAGTCCTTTGAACCTCTGAAAGCTTCAAACCCTTCTCAAAGTCAAAATATGAATGCTGGCCGTAGAGTGGAGACGCAAGAAGAGTAGAAAACAGGAGTACGGCGCTTAAAAATTTCATGGATTTATAGGCACCCACGCTCTATGGGTAGGAACCCATTTTCCGCCAACCCACTGCCCCGGAATTTCAACCCACTGCCCCGGAGGATTTTCAATGCCTGCAGGAGATGCATAAGTTGAGTTCTGCCTTTGCGCAGCAGCTATCTGCTGGTCAGTATTATTCTGATCTACTGCATTTCCTGCAATCGCACCGGCAAGGGCTCCTCCGGCAGCGCCTATTAGCGTACCAGCAGTATTGTTGCCTATAATCTGACCTGCTATTGCCCCAAGTCCAGCTCCGATTGCCGCACCTTTCTGGGTATTATAACCGTTGGATGCACAAGAAAATGTTAAAAGTCCTGTTATAAGTATTAAGATAACCAACATATTTGTCTTCATATTTATTACCTCCTTATTAGTTGAGTAGTCAAGTAAGTTGAGAGGTAGGGGGGTGGTTATTCGGGGGGTGACCGTACTCAACTTACTCAACATACTCAGCGTTAATTCATTTGCGCCTATCTCTAGCTTCTGCCCGGGCCAAATTCTGCACCCTGTCCGCATGGTCCACGGCCTGCACCTTTTCTACCGAATCCGGGGCCATATGAAGTCTCGCTCAACTTTTTAATCTGTTCCGGCGTCAGGATCTTTCTCTGCTCAAGCCTCATCTGGGTCATTTTGTCCTGCATACTCTGCCTGAGGGTATTAAGTTCCTTTTGCTTTGCAAGCAGTGTTGCTTCATCTGCCTTCGGGTCAGCATAGAGGCTCTTCAGTTCAATACGCTTCTGAAAAAGTTCATACCGCAATTTTTGTGTGTCGTTATGGAACTTTTCTTTAGTCAGCCACATCTTCTCAATCTGTTCCTTTGAAAGATTCAGATTTGCTGCCATACCCATACCCATAGGTCCTTCGAACCCTGCACCCTGACCACCACATCCACCAGGACCAAATCCTCCTTTATGTCCAAAGGCGAATACTGTTGTGGTAAGTGCCAGAAAGAGCACTACCATTATACCTACATGCCATCTTTTCATTGAAACCTCCTGTAAAATTTTATTCGATACATATCATTCTAAAAAGCAATAGCCGTGCCAAAATCTGGAATATTGTAATTAGCTGTAATTATAGTTGTTATTTTATGGTGAACAAGATATGATCAATTTTTTAAGGTATGAATTGTCGAACTCGGCAGGTTAATTCGACAATTATGTCTAATTATAATCAGTTCAATAAATTATACCTGAACATACAACTCAAAAAAGGCGTTTAAGTTCTTTAGCCAACAGGCAAAACTATTCTGCTTGGCTTTATAATATTAATGAATTTTCAAATTCACCGATTAAACATATGTATAATAATATGACAAAATGGAAAGGAAACGATATAATACTTAAAATTCATGGGATAAGCAGGGGTTTAATCCATGGGATATGAAGAAAAAACCAGGGAACAACTTATAAATGATTTACGCAGCAGCAAAAATCGTTTTCACGCCTTTTTTAACCTTCCTTTAATCGGTATAGCTATTGTTTCACCTGATATGCAATGGATTGAAGTAAATGACTGTTTCTGCGAAATGATAGGGTATTCACGGGAAGAACTTCTCGAAATCACCTGGGCATACATTACACCAAAGGAAGAATTGGAACAGGAATTAAATGAATATTACAACCGGATTTGTTCAGGGGAAATTACAGGTTATACGTTGGAGAAACATCTTGTCAGAAAAGACGGTGTCATTATCGACACTGTAATTTCAGTTAATTCTGTTCAAAAAAACGATGGTTCTATTGATTATTTTGTTGTCCTGATTAAGGATATTTCCGAAAAAAAACACGCAGAAGAGTTGTTAAAAGAAAGTGAGAATAAATTCCATCTGCTTTTTGAGAAATCTCTTGACCCGGTAGTTTTACTTCATCATTATAAATACATAGATTGCAATGAAGCAGCTGTCAGGATCATGGGGTGCTCCAGCAAAGAGGAGCTTATAGGGCTTTCTCCTGAACAGACATCCCCTGAGATGCAGCCTGACGGAGAAGTATCCATTGTAAAAGCAAGGAACTTAATAGCCCGAACCATGATAGAAGGGAGCAGCCGTTTTGAATGGTTGCACAAAAAGATAAATGGCGAAGAATTCTGGTCGGATGTTTCCCTCACAGTCATCACTATTGGCGGTAAAGATTTTATTTATGATGTGTGGAAGGATATTACAGATCGTAAAAACATGGAAGTAGCCCTTAAAAAAAGCGAAATACGATACCGGCGGATGTTTGATCATAATCCTTTGCCTGCTTTTGTCTTTGATTTCAATACCCTTGAAATTATTGATGTCAATGAGGCCGCAATTATCCATTATGGGTACACCTATGAAGAATTTACAAATATGAAGGCCACGGAACTTCATCCCCCCGGAGACGTTTCATCTGTCCTCTCACATTTAAACAAGCCTAAGCTTGGTAAAACAAAGGGGCCATGGAAACATGTCAAAAAAGACGGGACTCTCATTGACGCTGAAATTTCAGGGCACACATTGGAATTCTCTGGTAAGCTATGTAGAATTGCGATTGTAAATGATATTACGGATAGAAAAAAGGCCGAGGAGGAACTGAAAATATCTTATGAGCAGCTCCGTATACTTTCAACCCACATCAATAAAGCAAGGGAAAAAGAACGAAAAGATGTGGCAAGGGAATTACATGATGAGCTGGGACAGATACTTACAAAATTAAACATGGATATTTCCTGGATAAAAAAAAGAATATTCTCGGAAATTGAAAATACATTGTTTTTCGAGAAGGCAGATGCCATGTCCGTACTTATAAAACAGGCAATTAAAAGTGTGCAAAAAGTTTCTGCCGAATTAAGGCCTGTTATCCTTGATGATTTCGGGCTTTTGCCTGCCCTGGAATGGACTGTCAATAATTTCAAAACACAGACCGATGTAGATGCCAAAATAACGATAGGGAGCAACATAGATTTTGATGGAGAACGCTCCACCCAAATCTACCGCATTGTTCAGGAATCGTTAACGAATGCTGCCCGCCACGCATCGGCTACAAAATTAAATGTACGCCTGGAAAGGGAGGGCAACAATATAGTTCTGGAGATAAAAGACAACGGAAAAGGTATCTCAGATAAGGAAAAAACTGATCTGCATTCCTTCGGCATTCTCGGCATGAGAGAAAGGGCAATTATTCTCGGCGGGGAATTCATAATAAACGGCGTCAGAGGAAAGGGAACTACGGTGAGGGTGAAGATACCCCTTAACTCACGTAGTGAGCAAGAAGGGGAGGCCGGGGCACCCACCACAGCAGGTCGAGCTTTGCTGGTGGAGGGGGCTACGATAGCAGGTAAGCAAGGTGTCAAAGTGCTGAATAGCTCAAACAGTGAGCGAGAAGGGGAGGCTCCGACAGCTTTGCTGGTGGAGGGGGCGACGATAGCCCCAGTAAAGGATATGCAATGATTAAAATTCTTATTGCCGATGACCATACTATAGTCAGGGAAGGACTCAAACAGATTGTTGCAGAGGTGCCGGATATGGAAGTTGCCGATACAGCAAGCAATGGTCAGGAAGCTTTGAATAAGGCATTAAAAAATGATTTTGATGTAATTATCCTGGATGTTTCCATGCCCATAAAAACCGGTTTAGATGTTTTAAAAGAACTGAGAGAAAAAAAGCCGGGGCTCAATATCCTTATGTTGAGCATTCATCCTGAAGAACATTATGCATTGCGGGTCCTTAAGGCAGGCGCATCAGGCTATCTGACAAAGGAAAGTGCCCCGGATGAACTGATCACAGCAATAAGACGTATATCCCAGGGGAGAAAATACATTACACTGTCATTAGCTGAAAAATTGGCACTTGATGTTGAACATCCTAAGGAAAAGCTTCTCCATGAAATATTGTCAGAACGGGAGCATAAGGTAATGTGCATGATCGGTTCAGGAAAGTCGATGAAAGAGATTGCATCAGAGCTTTTTCTTAGCATAAAAACCATCAGCACATACAGAGCCCGCATTCTGAAAAAAATGAACCTCAAAAATAATTCCGAACTTATTCGCTATGTTGTTGAAAACAACATTGTGGGATAAGTAGGAATTATCCTACAAGACATTCAGCTATTTCCTACAAGAAATTCAGTGCTATTCCTATTTTGTTTTTAATTCCGCCAACCGAAAAAGCAAGTAGATTCTCAGATATTAAAAAAAAGAAAGGCATTTAGCAATGTTTGAAAGCAGGACAGAAGACAAAGAGAAAAGCAAAGTTCTTGCATTATCGGGAGATTTAACGGTCTCCAATGCGGAATTATTTAAAACAGCCCTCGCCGATGCAATGAAAAATACGGATAATCTTGTTTTAAATCTTACCGGTATTATAGGCGCTGACGTTTCATGTTTGCAAATCATTTGCTCGGCACACAAGAAGGCAATAAATTCCAACCAATCTATAAAAATAGACGACAACCCATCGATTATTTTCAAAGATGCGTTAAGAGATTCGGGATTTCTGCGGCAGAAAGGTTGTCTGTTAGATGTACAAGAAAGATGTTTATTGACGGGGAAGAAAAATGAGTAAACGGATATTAACAGCAGATGATTCTGCAAGTGTCAGACAGATGGTGGCGTTTACCCTAAAGGGGGCAGGCTATGAGGTTGTTGAAGCAGTGGACGGTAAGGATGCCTTATCCAAGCTTAACGGTAATCCCATTCACATGGTTATTACAGACCTCAACATGCCGAATCTTGACGGCATAGAGCTGGTAAAAGGCATAAGGGCAAGCCAGGCATACAAATTCATCCCTATTGTCCTGCTTACAACAGAATCCCAGGAGTCAAAAAAACTTGAAGGTAAAAAAGCCGGTGCCACAGGATGGATAACAAAACCTTTTAAGCCTGAACAGTTAGTTGCTGTGGTAAAGAAGGTATTGGGATGACAATTACAAACACATACTCAGAAACATATAAGGAAGAGACAAACGAGCAATTGCTGGAACTCGAAGAATCTCTTCTGGAACTTGAAGAAACTCCGGATGATGGAGAACTGATTGGAAAGGTATTCCGTATTATGCATACCATCAAAGGGTCCGGTGCAATGTTCGGTTTTGATGACATTGCAGCCTTCACCCATGATATAGAAACAGTCTATGACAAAGTAAGAGCCAAAGAAATCCCCGTTACGAAGGAACTCATCAATCTTACCCTTCTAGCCAAAGACCGCATCAAATCGATGCTCGATAAGACCCCCCTTGACGAAGCCCTTGAAGGACTGACCCCATCAGAGATAGTTACTGCCTTTAAAATGTTTGCCTCAGGAGGAGAAGCGCTTCCCCCCCTATTTAACCTGACTCCTCCTGTTGAAGGGGCTTCGTTTCACCAAATAAATTGTGAAAGTGCAACATACCGAATTCGTTTTAAACCCTCGACGGATGTTTTTTTTACCGGTACAAACCTTCTCCTCCTTCTAGATGATCTCCGTTCTCTGGGAGAATGCAAGGTTGTTGCACAAATAGATAACATACCCCCTCTGGACGAAATAAATCCCGAATACTGTTACACCTCCTGGGACATGATTCTTACAACCGATCAGGGGATAAATACAATAAAGGATGTTTTTATTTTTATAGAAGACTCTTGCGAATTGACAATAAATATTATTGACTGCAAAAGTATTAATGAGGACGAGGAAGATTATAAAAAGATCGGCGAGATACTTGTCGAAAAGGGCGACCTAAGAAAAGAGGACCTCCAGGAAGTCCTTAATCAAAAAAAATACCTCGGCGAGATACTTGTCGAAAAGGGATTGGTGGTTCCGGACAAAGTGGCATCGGCTCTTGTTGAGCAGGAACATGTCCGAAGGATGCGGGACAAATCAAAGGCAAAGGAAGATGCACAGACAAGTATCAGAGTTCCCGCAGAGAAACTGGATACCCTCGTCAATTTGGTAGGAGAACTTGTTACTGTACAGGCACATTTAACCCAAACAACCTCCTTTTTTCATAACGCGGAACTTAATGCTATTGCAGAAGAGGTTGAGAGGCTGACCGTGGAACTGCGGGATAATACCTTGAATATACGTATGTTGCCTATAGGAACCACCTTCGGGAGATTTAAGAGATTGGTAAGAGACTTATCCGTCGAACTTGGTAAAGAGATAGAATTGGTAACAGAAGGCGCAGAGACAGAACTTGACAAGACTGTTATCGAAAGACTTAACGATCCCCTTATCCATCTTATCAGGAACAGTATCGATCACGGAATAGAGCCTCCTGATGTGCGGGTATCGAAGGGCAAGCCGAAAGCAGGTACGATACTTCTCTCCGCAATTCACTCGGGAGGAAACGTGATTATCCGGATTCAAGACGACGGGAAGGGCCTTGATAAAGAGGCAATCCTTGCAAAAGCTGAAGGAAAAGGGCTTGTTGCCCAGAATGCGGACCTCACGGAAAAGGACATTTTTGGTTTTATTTTTCATCCCGGATTTTCTACTGCCAGGGAGGTGACAAGTGTTTCCGGCAGAGGTGTAGGCATGGATGTGGTGCAAAAGGCCATAGATTCATTACGTGGTTTAATCAGTATCACAAGCGTGAAGGACAAGGGTACCACCGTTACCCTCACTCTTCCTCTCACCCTTGCAATCATTGAAGGTCTTCTTGTTGCCATCGGCAGAAGCAATTTTGTCATTCCGCTTTCCATCGTTGAAGAATGCGTGGAATTAACCGGCGAAGATGTAAAAAAGTCTTATGGAAGGAATATTGCTCGCATTCGCGGTGAACTGGTTCCATATATCAGACTGAGAAACGAGTTTAATATCCGGGGAGAAAGGCCTCCCATAGAGCAGATTGTTGTAACCGGAAGGAATGGTGAAAGAATGGGTTTCGTGGTGGACCAAGTCATTGGAGAGCACCAGACGGTAATTAAGAATCTGGGGAAGTTCTATAGAAATGTGGAAGGTATTTCCGGCGCCACTATTCTGGGTGACGGAACAGTAGCATTAATATTGGATGCGACAAAAATAGCTAAGAATGTAGAAATGGCGGAGGCTGTCTTTGGTTGATACGGTCTTTACTCTTTCATTATGAAGAGCAGATATACATCGGAACCATGTGTTCCGAAAGGAGGTTGTTATGAAAAGTTTTAAGAACTGGAAGATTTCAACAAAAATAATGGGGATTTCGGTGTTTACCATGGTGGTGATCATATCGGGCATCATGTTTTATTTACTGCCCCTTGTTGAGAACAAATTGATGGACGAGAAGAAAAATGCCACAAAAAATGTGGTAGATGTGGCCTATACATTGACCGCTTCAATGGAGGCAAAGGTAAAATCGGGCGAGTTAAAGCCGGATGAGGCCCAGAAAAGAGCGTTGACAACTATTAAGAATCTCCGTTACAAAAACAACGAGTATTTCTGGATTAATGACCTCAATACAAAGATGCTAATGCACCCCATTAAACAGGAATTGGAGGGCAAAGATTTGTCTGGAGAGAAGGATTCTCACGGTAAATTATATTTTCAGGAATTTGTTAAGGTTGCCAAGGATAAAGGAGAGGGTTTTGTTGATTATTTCTTTCCGAAACCCAATGAAACCAAACCGTCGCCAAAACTTTCTTATGTGAAACTCTTCAACCAATGGGGATGGGTTATAGGCAGCGGCATCTATATTGACGATGTGAGCGCTGAAATAGGAAAGATGCGTATACAGATCATCATTGCCACCATTTTGATTGCGGCAATTATACTGTGCATTGCCTTCTTTGTTTCAAAGATTATCACGCGTTCATTAAATAAGGCCGTTGAAGTAGCAAATGAGCTTTCCGAGGGAAACCTGGCTCTTATTGTTGAATCTGATACAACTGATGAAGCCGGTCAGTTGCTGAACGGAATGAAGAATATGGTTGAAAAATTGAAGTCGATAGTTGCCGACGTCAAAACCTCTGCCGAAAACGTAACATCAGCGAGCCAACAGATGAGTTCGTCTTCCCAGCAGATGTCGCAAGGCGCAACAGAACAGGCAGCCTCCGCTGAAGAGATTTCTTCCTCTATGGAGGAGATGACATCCAACATCAGACAGAATGCGGATAATGCCCAGCAGACGGAAAAAATAGCCGTAAAAGCAGCACAGGATGCCAGAGACGGTGGAAATGCCGTTACAGAGACTGTTGCTGCAATGAAGGAGATTGCCACAAAAATCAACATCATTGAAGAGATAGCCAGACAGACAAACCTTTTGGCCCTCAACGCAGCAATAGAAGCGGCCAGAGCAGGTGAACACGGGAAAGGTTTTGCAGTGGTTGCAACAGAGGTAAGGAAGCTTGCAGAAAGGAGCCAGACAGCAGCAGGAGAAATAGGCAAACTCTCTACGTCAAGCGTTGAAGTTGCAGAAAAAGCCGGCATTATGCTCGGGAAAATTGTCCCCGATATACAAAAAACAGCGGAACTTGTCAGTGAAATTAACGCTGCAAGCAACGAACAGAATATCGGGGCGGAGCAGATAAACAAGGCAATCCAGCAACTCGATCAGGTTATTCAACAAAATGCTTCTGCCACGGAAGAGATGGCATCCACATCAGAGGAGCTTGCAAGTCAGGCAGAGCTATTACAGGACACCATAGCATTCTTCAGGGTAGAAGAAACCGGCATGAAGAGAACTGCCGTAAGACCTAATACAGAGGCAAAGAGGGATAGAGGAATAAAACAGTATAAGACACAGCTCCCGGCCAATCATGCTCATGTGCATGCAGCAAAAACAAGCGGCACTAATGGCAATGGCAAGCTATCCGGTATTGCCCTAGATCTCGACAATGTTCATGATAAGCTTGACGAGGAATTTGAGAGGTTCTGATAATGGCAAGGGCCGGGGTTCTGTGGTCAGGCGCCGGCGAGGTCTCTGAATTCCGATAACCGGTCATTGTCTATAAAAAGGAGGTTGACTCATGAGTGTTTTATCAATAACCGATACACGGCAATATCTCACTTTTCAATTAGGCGAGGAGGTCTTTGCAATAGATGTTTCCTGTGTGAGAGAAATTTTAGAGTTTACAACAGTTACCAAAGTGCCAAAAACTCCGGATTACATGAGAGGCGTTATTAACCTGCGGGGGAGCGTGGTCCCTGTATTGGATATGAGATTAAAATTCGGCATGACTAAAACTGAGAAAAAAGTCAATACATGTGTAATTGTCATAGAGGTTTCGTTTGAAGGAGAGACCACCATCATGGGAGCCCTCGTAGATTCAGTCCAGGAAGTCCTCGAATTAGACCCGGATCAGATAGAACCTGCCCCGAGGATAGGCATACAACTCAAGACCGAGTTTATCAAAGGCATGGGCAAGAGGGATGACCGCTTCATTATTGTCCTGGACACTGACAAGGTCTTTAGTGCAGAAGAACTTAATGCCATTACACAGGATTTTGATAATGAAATAGCGGCAAATGAATAAGGATCATACGGATGAAGAAATATAACTCTGGAACGAATATCAAAAAAATATTATAATTCTCATCTTAGCGAAGTATATCACCGCTTATGCTTATACACGAGGAATCCCGTTGTTTATACCCGGTTTAACGATTTTACGTGGAGACCGGCACAATTTTCAAATAATAATATACCCAAGAGGCAAAAATGATTTTCAGACAATTTAACTTTGACGGATGTCTTTCCTATGTATCAGCATGCAGTAATGAACTCGTGGGAATTATCATAGATCCTTCCCACGAGACAGAACCCTATTTTAGTTTTGTAAAAGAGAAGAAACTGAAGATTTTGTATGTTGTCGACACCCATACTCATGTGGATCATATATCGCTGGCCACTGAGCTGGCTGATGCCTTAGGTGCAAAGACGGTAATGTATAAGAACACACCAATACAGAGGAAAATAGGAGAGGATATAAAGGATTTGTACGGAATTGAGAAAATCATTGCTGAAAATGCCGGCAAGCGCGTGGATATCTTTATTGATGAAGGCGATGAATTAAAAACAGGCGGTCTTGTTTTCAGTGTCATTTTTACCCCCGGTCACACCCGGGACTCCATGTGCCTTGTTTCCAATCACAGAGTATATACAGGGGATACGTTGCTTATAGGGCAATGCGGTAGGACCAATCTGCCGGGAGGGAACTCAAAGGAAATGCATAACAGCCTCTTCGGCAAACTCATAGGTCTGTCAAATGACCTGATTGTTTACCCCGCCCATGATTATCAGGGCAACATAAATTCATCCCTTGGCTATGAAAAGATACATAATGTCTGCCTCAATACCGAAAGAACTGATGAAGAGTTCGACAAATTCCTTGTTAACCTTTTTCCACCCCTCGATGCAGGAAACGGCAAGCTGCAATGCGGTCTGACTACGGGCAGGCAGGCTGAGCCCGGGGAAAAGAATGATTTGAATCCTCTTATGAAAACCTTCTGTTTTTCAATGGAACATTACCTCGAACAGCCTCATGAAGCAACTCTCATCCATGCTGAAGATCTGTATGAACATATTAAAAACAAAAAGAAGTTTCTTATAATAGATGTAAGAGCACCGGAAGAACTATCAACAACAGGACACATAAAAGGCGCGATAAACATTCCTGTCGGGGAGATTGCCAGGAGGGTTGAGGAACTGCCGAGAAATCTTGACACAGCCATAACGGTAGTCTGCGAAAGCGGTATACGTTCGGCACATGCGGCACTCTATCTTCGGGCCTATGGCTATAACAATGTCAAAAACCTTGAGTACGGCATGAGAGAGTGGAGGACAAAGGGGTTCCCTATCGCTTATCCCGAATAAAGGTTCATTAAAGAGCGCTAAAGTAATTTTTTTGTAAACCTTTCCTCACCTTCCGCTGAGATAGGCTTCGGGGTTTCCTGAAATACAATTTGTTATAATATTTTCTTCATAACCCATGTCAATAAGTCTTCTTGCCGACTCAACAACAGTCATAGCGCCGCCCTTCAGAATCCCGCGCAAATCCCTTACGCCCTGAAATCCGTTTTCCGTTTTCCGGCTTCCGGTTTTTACCGTATCCTTTACAGAATCTGAGATAATAATAATCTTTTCAGGAGGTTTTCCTTTAAAGATCAATTTAATTGTTTCCGGGTGGAGGTGGTATGGATCTGCAATCACCTCGATATAAACATGCGGGTTGGTAAACCCGAAACCTGCGATGCCCGGTTCTCTGTGGTGAAATCCGCGCATTGCATTAAAAATATGTGTAATGCCCTTTGCCCCTGCATGGAAACCTTCTCTGGCTTCCTGATATGCTGCATCTGAATGCCCCATACTGACAATGATTCCCATATCGGCCGCTGCCCTGATGAGATCGATCGCTCCATCCAGTTCAGGCGCTACGGTGATGATTTTTATCATATCTTCAAAACCTTCCGTAAGCCTTTTAAGGTTGTCAACAGTGGGATTCAGAAACGACAGAGGATTGAGAGCACCGCATCTGGAAGGATTGAGAAAAGGTCCCTCAAGGTGCACCCCGATTATCTTTGCTCCTTCATAAGAATCCGCTCCGAATGTTGAATGTTGAATGTTGAATGTTGAGTTGTCCAACTCCGGACTCTTGAATTTGGACTCTGAGCTTTGAAATACCATTGCCCTTTTCACTGTTATCATATTTGCTCGCATATCCTCTATGGGTCCAGGGTAAATTGCGGGCAGGATTTTTGAAACACCATTACTGCCATGGATTTCTGCAATCTTTAAAACATGTTCCACAGTGATCGTCTTTGTATCATAGCCGCCTATCCCATGTGTGTGTATATCTATAGCTTCCATAAATCTTATTACTTATAGATATTACCTGAAAACTAATTTATGTCCAGCTTTCTTTACTTTGAGGTCTCCCTCTGTTAAAATAACTTAAACCAGAATGTCCATAAAGAAGAATATAATCCTGATACTCTGTATATTTTTGTTTCTATCGTGCTCACAAAAGAAGGACGAAGCCTTATATAATGACCCCGGGAAACCCGGATACGGAGATACTATTATTACCGGCTCTATTGGTGAACCCTCAAACCTGATCCCGATATTATCATCGGACAGTGCATCCCATGAAGTTGCATCCTACATCTATAACGGGCTTGTCAAATACGATAAAGACCTGAATATTGTCGGAGACCTTGCCGAATCCTGGGATATATCCAAAGATAACCTTTCCATCACATTCCGTTTAAGAAAAGATGTTAAATGGCATGACGGTAAGCCTTTTACTGCCCATGACGTTATGTACACATACAAGGTAATTGTTGATCCGAAGACGCCCACAGCCTATTCAGGAGATTTTAAGCTTGTTAAAGATACCAGGGTTGTTAATGATTGCACCTTCAGAGTGACATACAGCGAGCCCTTTGCTCCTGCGCTTATAAGCTGGGGGGCATCCATTCTGCCGGCACATCTTATGGAAGGCAAGGACATTACTGCATCGCCGCTTACAAGAAAACCTGTGGGCACGGGCCGGTATATATTTAAAGAATGGATAGCCGGAGACAGGGTGCTTTTATCTGCCAATGACAATTATTTCGAAGGCAGGCCATACATAGACAGATACATTATGAGGATTATCCCTGACAGCGCTACCATGTTTCTTGAACTCAAGCAATACGGCATAGACATGATGGGACTGACCCCCCTGCAGGCTGTCAGACAGACGGACTACCCTAAATTCAAAAGAGAATTTAATAAATTCAAATACCTTTCTTTCACCTATGTTTATCTGGGCTATAACCTGAAACACAAGTTTTTTAAAGACAAAGGGGTAAGGCAGGCAATAAGCTATGCTGTCAATAAGCAGGAGATCATTGACGGCGTGCTCCTTGGTCAGGGCATCGAGGCAACGGGACCATTTAAGCCGGATATGTGGGCATATAACGGAAATGTAAAAAAATATGAATATGATACGAAAAAGGCCCTGGCACTCTTGAATGAGGCAGGTTTTAAGAAAGGGTCAAAGGGTATGCTCGAAAAAGACGGGACACCCTTTGAATTTACAATCCTTGTCAATCAGGGGAATACAGTGAGGATACAGTGCGCCGAACTGATACAAAAGAGGCTTTCCGAAATAGGCATCAAGGTAAAAATACGCGTTATCGAATGGGCAAGTTTTGTCAACGAATTTATAGACAAAAAGAATTTTGAGGCAGTAATATTGGGCTGGACTATCCCCCAGGACCCGGATATATTCGACATCTGGCATTCATCAAAACAGGGAAAGAAAGAATTGAACTTTATGTCTTTTGAAAATAAAGAAGTGGACGAACTTCTTGTAAAGGCCCGGCATACACTTAATAAAGAAGAAAGAAAAAAGTATTATTTCCGCATTCAGGAGATACTTGCTGAGGAACAGCCCTATACATTTCTTTTCATCCCCTATGCAAATGTTGCTGTACACAGGAGATTCAAAGGCATAGAACCGGCTCCGGCAGGCCTGATGCATAACTTTGAGAAATGGTATGTACCGGAGGGACAGAGGAGGCACAAGATAAATGCTGCGCTATCTCCTTAAAAGATGCTTTTTCATGATACCTATGATATTCGGGATCACCCTTATTTCATTTGTTATCATACACCTGACGCCCGGCGAACCGGATGTAATGGGTGGAGAAATGAATCCCAAAGTTACAAAAGAGGTAAGGGAGAGGATCAGGTCCCTTTACGGGCTGGATAAACCGCTCCACATTCAATACTATATGTGGGTTAAAAGATTTGTGAAGCTTGATTTCGGAATATCATTTGCTCAGGACAGAAGACCGGTAATAGACAAAATAAAGGAAAGAATACCCGTCACAATCTCGATAAATTTTCTTTCAATGATATTAATATTTTTTATCGGCATCCCCATCGGCATTTATTGTGCACGTTACAAGGACAGCCTCCTTGACAAGAGTTTAACGGCCTTCGTTTTTGCAGGATATGCTGCCCCCACTTTCTGGATTGCCCTACTTTTAATGATCTTTTTCGGTGTATACCTCGACTGGCTGCCCATATCAGGGTTAAAGTCTTTCAATTATGAAGAATTTTCACCCATCGGTAAAGCTGTTGATATGACAAAACATTTAATCCTTCCTATATGCATATCTGCCTTCGGCGGCCTTGCCGGCATCTCGCGATATATGAAAAACAGCCTGCTTGAAGTGTTAAGACAGGAGTATATAGTGACTGCATATGCCAAGGGGCTTCCGGAAAATATGGTTCTCAGAAAACATGCACTCAGAAATGCCCTTTTGCCTGTCATTACTATTCTGGGGCTTTCAGTGCCGGGACTAATCGGGGGCAGTGTTATTTTTGAGAGCATCTTCTCCATTCCCGGCATGGGACAGTTGTTCTATATGAGTGTTATGTCAAGAGACTACCCGACGATTATGGGTATCCTTGTGATAGGTGCATTCCTGACACTAATTGGCAATCTCATTGCCGACATCATGTATGCAGTTGCAGATCCTAGGATACGGATAGGTTAACACCTGCGGATTTTCACTGTTGTGTTCTTCATACCGTTGCAAAGCGCTTAAAATAACAGCTTAACAAAATTCCTTAAAACTCGATAATAAATTCATGGCATTCTTTTTTATATTTATAATGCAAAAGCTTGAAAAATGTCAGTGCAGAGATTATATTAAATTATGACTGGAAAAGAAAAAAATCTGATAAATGTTTACGCAGATGAGGCCTTTCATGGCAGTACGATTCGTCAGGAGATCCCTGTTTGTGATTGCGGCAAGTCCTATAATGAAAAAACGCTTTATGATGCACCCGGAGTATTCTTCAGAAATGTTGATATTTTTGGAAAAACATTCACACTGATAGAGCCGATCTGCCCGATATGCAAGCGGAAAATTACGGCAAGCTACCACATACTCAACTGAAACAGTGTTGAAATAACAGCCCTCTATCTCACTGTGTGAGCTAAATGAGATGCTTGCCTCTCTTACTTCATAAACTTTCTTCTAATGAATAATCCGGCAAGTCCTGTTCCCAGGAGCCATGCACTGGGAGGAATTGGCCCAAATTATTGAGGGACTTAATGAAATCATTGCTTAGCAAGCAAAAAGCCAGCCTTGGCATTGGAGAGAGAAATCTTGGTGGAAAAGTGAATTTTAAGACATCACAGGAAGAAGGTACTGTATTCAAATTTTCACTACCCTATAAATGTTCAAGGAAAATTCAAAGAGAAAACCAACAAAAAAAAGGAGGATGGAAATGAAAAAGATTGTAATGGTATTAGTTGTTGTCGGAATCATTGCTTTTGGGATTAGCGCGGCTATGGGTATGCATCATGCAATTAAAATTCAGGAGAAGGAAGGAATAGGAAAATATTTTATCGATACTGAAGGCAAAACATTGTACTGGTTTAAAAAGGATTCTCCAGGAAAAAGCACCTGTACCGGCTCCTGTTTAGAAAAATGGCCCATATATTACAGGGAAACGGTTGCAGCCCCAAAAGGAGTAAAGGCAGAGGATTTTGGCACCATTACCAGAGAAGACGGCAAGAAACAGACAACCTTCAGGGGATACCCGCTTTATTATATGGTCAACGATAAACAGCCGGGTGAAACAGTCGGTCAGGGTGTAAATAATGTGTGGTTTGTGATAAATCCCGATAATTTCCCGCCTAAGTAGTTTTCTGTACAAAGGACCGGCCGTTATATTTTGGTGTGTCCTTCGGGGTGCTGAACCCATTCGTCATTCAGACGAAGGCTTAACACCCCGAAGGGTAATTGCTGTAGCAACCCACCGGCTAAAGCCGGTGGGTCAGTTGATTAGGGCAATGCAGCAAAAAGGCCTTCGGTTGATCCATGGATTGAGTCGGCATCATACTTTATACATCAGTTTGATTGTAATAAAATGATATTGGAGGAGGAAGAATCATGGATGCAAAGCAGGTCGTGACAAATTATCATAATGCCTGGACTAACGGTGATATAGAAACAGCACGTGCTTACCTGTCAGATGACTTAGATTTTCAAGGAAGCATTGATACTTTCAGTCGGGCTGATGATTTTACGGCTGCACTCACTATGTTTCAAAAAATGCTTCGGGGAATCAACTTAATTCAAAGCTTTTTTTCTGACAGTGGAGCTGCTTTGCTGTATGAATGCGACACGATAAGTCCTGCAGGCGTAATTAGAACAGCCGAGTTCTTTACGGTTAAAGATGGCAAGATTAAATCCATCCGGCTGGTTTTTGATGCTACTGAACTTAGACGGCTTATGGGCTGAGACAAGATAAATCATTCCATAACTTTGAGCATCTGTAATCATCTTTAGAAGCTTATGCAAAAGCCTTAATTTATTGACCCGGTTATACTTATTCTCCTTCTTTCTCCTTTAATGCCTTTAAAACCTTTTCCGGTGTGATAGGCAGGTCTTTAATGCGTATTCCTACGGCATCATAGATGGCATTCGCAATTGCCGGTGCAGTTGGGACAAGCCCGGGTTCTCCGATACCCTTTGCACCGAAGGGACCGTCCTTTTCGTCTGTCTCAATAATTACTGCTTCCACAGGCGGAACATCCTTTGCCGTAGGCATTTTGTAATCAAGGAAGCTCCCGTTTTTCAATACGCCCTTGTCGAAGATCATTTTCTCGCCCATGGCATACCCGATCCCCATGAGACCGCCGCCGTAAATCTGTCCTTCAAGGAGCATGGGGTTGATTGCCTTGCCTACATCGTGGGCTGCAATATATTTCAGGATTTTAACCTGTCCTGTCTGCTTGTCAACCTCTACCTCCACACCATGGGCGCCGTAGGCATATGCAACTGACAGGTTGCCTTTAAAATCCTTGTCGAAATTCTCATTGGCAGGATCGTAAAAAAATTCCGCCATGAGCATTTGGCCGTTGCTTGTATAATGGGCATTTCGTAAAACTTTACCCAAGGCGATATTTTTCTCATTATCTTTTGTTGAATAAACCATACCGCCTTTGATATCAAGCTGTTGCGGGTCTACGCCAAGGCTCTTTCCCGCAATTTCCAGTATCTGCGCCTTTATCTTCTTTGCTGCGCCAAGGGCTGAATTCCCCGCAACAAAAGTCGTCCTGCTCGCATGGGCGCCTACATCCCAGGGACAGGTATCCGTATCGTTGTTGGTAACACGTACATCATCAATAGACGCGCCAAGGACCTCAGCCACAATCTGCGCAATCACAGTTTCCGAACCCTGACCAATATCGGTGGCTCCGGTAAAAACATCTATTTTGCCGTAGTCGTCTATTTTTATAGTTGTACCGCACCCGTCGGATTTGTAAACACGCGCGCCCCCGCCTACATGGATTAGCGATGCCATGCCTGTGCCCCTGCCATCGTGCTTGCTTTGCTTTGACTGCCGGTCAAGTTTTTTTACCACAGTATCAATACATTCTTTCATGCCACAGGAGGTGATCTTGAAGCGTTGAGGCGTTATCTCACCGGGTTCGTTGGCATTTTTCAGCCTGAATTCAAAGGGGTCAATGCCTGCCACTTCGGCAAGCTGGTCAATGGACGATTCAATGGCAAATGTAGCCTGCGGGTTGCCGTAACCTCTCATGGCCTGGCTGTACGTGTTGTTTGTATAGACACATTTTGCAATAAATTTAATATTGGGCACTTTGTAAAGTGAAGAAATGGGCATCATCATAACAGAAGGGGTTGTTGCCCCCCATGAAGTATAAGCACCGTTGTCGAGTATCATGTCCATTTCTCTGAAGGTCAAACGTCCCTCGCTGTCGCAACCCTGGGATATTTTCGTAATGGTGCATTGACGGGGAGACGTGGCAAAGAATTCCTCTTCCCTGGAAAAGACTATTTTCACCGGTTTATGCGTTTTCATGGCAAGAAGAATCGCCAGATATTCATAGGCATAAGTATCGAGTTTACTCCCAAAACCACCGCCAATGGCGCACTGGATAATCCTTGCCCGTTTATTCTTCAAACCGAAAGAGGCAAGTGCTTCGATATAATCCTTCTGCGCCAGTGACGGAATCTGGGTATTGCTGTACATAGTCAGGTTATTGTTCATATCTAAAGAGGCAATGCACCCGCTTGTCCCGAGACAGCAGTGTGTTACCCACTGTGTTGAGAAGGTATCTTCCACAATATGGGCCGATTCCTTTTTCGCTGCCTCAACATCGCCGCAGATGAGTTTCCATGGGAGCTTCAACACATTAGACTTCATCTCTTCATGAATAAGCGGCATTCCTTCCTTCATTGCCTCCATGGGATCGAAGATACCGGGCAATTCTTCATATTCAACATCTATAAGGTCAAGAGCCTCTTCGGCAATCTCAGGGGTAGAGGCGGCTACTGCCGCCAGTTCATCCCTCATGGAACAAACCTTACCTGTTTTAAGGGGAGGGTTATCCTTCATAACACCGAATTTAAAGGTAGGGATATCGGCGCCTGTAAGGACAGCCCTTACTCCGGACAGCCGTTCTGCGCGGGATGTGTCAATTTTAAGAATCCTTGCATGGGGATACCTGCTGTAGAGAATCTTTCCATAGAGCATGCCTGGTATTTTCAAGTCCTGGATATACATGGCATTTCCTGTTACCTTCGATGGAGCATCTAACTTCGGGATTCTTTGTCCGACTGTTGTCAGGGTCTCCATGCTCACCTCCTGCCTGCTGCGGTTTTTATGGCGTCTATAATTTTTACATATCCCGTACACCTGCAAAGATTTCCTTCGATGGCCTCTTTAATGTCGCTTTCAGTGGGATTGTCCTTTTCGTCCAGCAATGCCTTGGCCGACATGATCATACCGGGCGTGCAAAAACCGCACTGTACTGCCCCATCTTCGATAAAGGTTTTTTGAAGTGGGTGGAATTCGCCGTCAGCAGACAGGAGACCCTCGATGGTGGTAATCTTTTTACCCTCAACTTCAAGGATGGGGTATAAGCATGAATTCACAGCCTGGTTGTCGATAATAACCGTACATGCACCGCATTCCCCATAGCCGCAACCCTCCTTTGTGCCGGTGAGGCCGCAGACTTCCCTCAAAAAATACAGGAGTGTCCATTCAGGCCGAACTTCATATTTTGCCTCTTCGCCGTTTAAAGTAAAAATGATTTCCCTTTTCATTTTACCCCCTTGGTATATTTCCTGCATTTTCTGTCTTAAGCATATTTCCATTTTGTTCTCTTGGTCGGTCAACGGCATATCTGAAAATGTCCATCTGCGGCGGTCTGCTGCGCCCTGCGATCCTCCGACGTACGTTCAGTACGTCTACGGCCTGCAAAGCTTGCAGCCCATTCACACCTGAACCATTTTCAATATGCCGTTGACCACTCAAACCGAATTCACATATACGTTTATGTGAATTCGGAATAAAGAAGGTGGTAAGTTTCTTATTTTTCATTTCTGTTTTCTCCTTCCACCTTATTTTGTATTGTAAAACCATGCATTCATTCAATCTTCGTACCAATCTTTCATGTAACTTTTTCAATACCCAAAAGTTAATTACTTTTTAAAGAGCGCCTTCTTGGTTTCCTCTATCTTATTTTGTTCTTTTTAATAAACAAAAAGTCAACAATTCATAGCCATAATTATCGTTTGCGTCCACTGTGGACGCAATTTTTGTTTTATAGTCCAAAGCAATGCCAGTATTGGGTTTACAGAGAATTTATTTTTTGTTACAACTGTTGTAACAAATACTGTCGACATAGTGTCTGTAATTGCCAAATATGATCTAAAATTAAATTTCATCTGCATTATCTGGTCTAACGAGCGGATGCAGCCAATCGCCTTTGGCTCTGGCTGATTCAGTCGTTAGGTGTTATCATTTTTTGTTTTCTGTTCTTGCACTCATATAGGATTGCTCTAACCGATTTTTTGACTCGCTATTAATATCGATCTGTTTTAGTTCCAAAAAGGATAGGCTGAATACTTCCTTCTGATATGTGAGGCCATTAAGAAATAACGCCCCTTTAGGAACTGCAAAAATATACCTGATTTTGTCGATCTGATATTCTCTAAAATATTTTCTTATTTCACCTTCTTTTTGCTTGCATATGTATAATTTCAAAAATGATTCTGCCAGCTTTCGGTTCGCGCCTATATGATGATCTTTTCCGTTTAATCCGAAATACCCAGACGCCGTGAATTCCCCTAAGAATAAGGTCTTATCCTTTTCGGAATATCCTATTATATCAAGTTCCATTTTGCCGAATAATTTCCGTTGATCTGCACTTTTGACGGTAACTTTTGTCAGTTCCTGTTTCTCATAAAATTCACTTAAGCATGCCAGTTCAATATTTCTGTATTCGCGAGTATTGGCCATCGTTTCTTCACCTTCTTTATTTGATTGTATACCTGATACACGATTCACAGGGAGGAGTCGCCTTTTGCCACAATCCGCATTTTTCAATTCTATTCCACAAGCATTCCGTAAAACTCTTCTCATTTGGTCAGATGACTTAGCGTATTCTTTGGCAATTTCTATTAGTTCTGTATGCTCAAACGCAGTTTTTCTAAGAACAAGCAGTAACGATTCTATCAATGAAAAACTTTTATTCTCTTTGGCCAATACAATACAGTTATCAATCCAATTTTTTCTGATGTCGCTTTTTTTTGGAACGTACCTAAGAATTTTATAAAGCACAAAATCAGAAAATTCTATATCTTCATAGAACTTTGGCCACCATGCCTTGAGTATTTCCTCAAGTTGAAGTGGATATGGTAAATCCATGATAGCTATATGTAAAGCACCTTTCCAATCATGTTCTTTTGTAAGTTCTGAGGGATTCAATGTCGCAAGGGCTTCAGCAAGACCACCGCCCAACTTTCCCTCTAATTGTTTAAGTGCTTGACGATAGTCATGCGCATAGCAGGTCGAGCAGTATGGCATAGTACACCAATTATGGATATGTGCTGTCTTAATGATCTCAACAAACGCGTTGCTCATGAGCTCACCGCATTACCTTCCATAATTAATACCCAACATATATTATATGGATGCAAGCATATTCGTACAATACGAATCGGCCTATCATCCAATAAAATAAGGTAAACAGCAAAACAGGCTATTAAATAATCCCCGCTATTGTTGCATATCGGGCAAAGCAATATAATAATTCGGTCCATTACGATACCTTAAAAGTAGGTATACTGTCTAATTTTAACGGTGCATGGATATTATAGACATGTGGCTGCTTATATTGCATTGTTCTTTTATACCGCCCTTTTTTGCTTTAACTCAACACTCAAAACTTACAACTCAGAACTGTTTTTAATCCGCTCTATTGCCTTCAAAATAGCCCGTTTCGTGAGGACCTTCACCATCTCTTTCCTGTACCATGCTTCTCCCCGGAAACTGTCCCTCGGGGTGGCCTCAGAAGCTGCAATCTCACCGACCTCGGTCAGGAGTGCCTCAGAAATAATCCTGTCTTTCAATGCCTCTTCAGCCTTCCTTGCCCGGATAGGCCTTGGCGCAACAACACCCATGGCAATCCTTGCATCTCTGCACAGGAGGCTTTCCCCTTCCTTTTCCACTATAATTCGCGCCGCAATTCCCAGGATGGGCAGATCCATGGCCTGTCTTCTCGTATGTTTTATATAGGCGGAGCCTGTATTATCTCCGAATACGGGCATTTGAAATCCCTTTACCAGTTCATTTTTCTCAAGAGCTGTCTTGTTTGGCCCAAGAAAGAAGGCATCGATGTCAACCTCGCGTTCAACAGAGGACGCTTTTATTATTACCTTTGTATCAAGGACAAGGAGTGGGCATGCAGTATCAGCCGAAGGAGCTGCATTGCAGATATTCCCCCCAATTGTAGCCACGTTTCGAATCTGGCGGGAGCCGATGTTGCTTGCTGCATCATAAAGAGCACTGTAGTATTGTCTTATAAAGGCATGGTTCACAATATCGTTGTGGGTAGCGCTGCTTCCTATCCAGAGACCATCCTTACCCTCGATACCAGACAGGTCTTTTATGTTCCTCAAGGAAATCAGGTTTTTCGGTGCAATCTTCTTCTGTCTGAGCAAAACTAGCACATCCGTGCCTCCGGCAATAAACCGTGCGTCCTCAAGCTTCTCCATCAATTTTATTGCCTCTTCAATGGTTTGCGGCTTAAAGTATTCGTAAGCTTTCACCTTTACCCCCTTTTATAAAATCAATTTTGAGTGTTAAATGCTGAATGATAGATTTTAATTCAACATTCATAATTCAAAATTCAACATTGCATTCATCCCTCTCTGTTGTCGAAAACCCTCTTTGTCTTTCTCTCAGATCTCGGCAGCGTTGCATGGTCAACCAGTTCAATATCGCAGCTCACCATTATCTGCTTTTTTATCTCGTGCTCTATTGTCTTTTTGACGTGTTTATCTTCATGGTGCGAGAAATCTGATGCCCGCTCCACCCTTATCAGCATATGATCTTTGCCGTCCTCTTTCCTGTAAAGGATCACCTGATATTCACTTCCTACTCCTTTGATATGTGAAAGAATCTGGTCTATGTGGCTCGGATAGATATTGACCGCTCTGAATATGAACATATCGTCGGACCGCCCAAGTATCCTGTCGTGCATAGGCATGATGCTTCCGCAGGGACATCTTTCAGGGATAATCCTTGTCAGGTCTCTTGTCCTGTAGCGGATAAGCGGCGCTGCCTCCTTATGCAATGTAGTAACCACCATTTCTCCTACTTCCCCGGGCAAGACCGGCTCCAGAGTCTCAGGATCGAGTATCTCCAGTATGTAATAGTCTGCCCAGTAATGTATGCCTCTATGATGAATGCAATCAAGTCCTGTTCCGGGACCATATAATTCCGTAAGTCCGGGAATGTCAAAAAGCTGATCCGGTTTTACGCCTGACAGCTCCGATATTCTTTCCCTCATGGAATCGCTGCTTCTTTCTGAACCGAATATCATTTTTTTCAGCGCAATTTTTTCCCTGAGACCTCGTTTATCAATCTCTTCTGCCATTAGGAGTCCCATGGAGGCAGTACAACAGACAACTGTTGTCTGAAAGTCTTCCAAAAACTGACATTGCATATCGAGGTTCCCTGGACCTATGGGGATGGACATGGCACCGAACCTCTCACAGCCGTTCTGAAAACCCCATCCGGCAGTCCATACACCGTAGCCCACGGCGATCTGAATCCTGTCTTCCAGAGTACATCCTGCATACTCATAGCACCGTGCAAACATTTGCGCCCAGTCATCAATATCTTTTATTGTATAGCAAAGAACTTTCCTCTTGCCTGTCGTCCCGCTTGAGGCATGAATACGGATGATCTTTTCAAAGGGCACGCTCTGAAGCGGAAAAGGATATCCTTCCTGAAGGTCTTTGCTTGTTGTGAAGGGCAGTTTTCTTATATCGTCCAATGTTTTGATATCGCCGGGTTTTACGCTTACTTCATCAAATTTATGTTTATAATGTTTTGAGCCCTTGTATGTATGATTTACTGTCCATTTCAAGCCCTCCAGTTGAAAGGCTGCAAGTTCTGCTTCTGTCTTCATCTGTGCATCAAACCGCTTTTCCATAAATGTTTATCCTCCCTGTACCGCTATTAAATTTTCTCTCTCATGACTACCCCGCTCTTGCTTCGGGGTAGCTCACTTTTCCTTTAACCGGCGGCGGAGTTGCCTTGTCTCTTCCATATTTATAGCGTATGTCCCCGGATCTATGACAACACCATAATCGGTTTCAGCCTTTTCTATGCTTACGTATCCTTCGATAACATCGTTTAATACCATATCAGGTTCGCGTTCGAGGGGGTTGCCGTAGCCACCTCCGCCGGGAGCGTCAATAATTACTGTGTCGCCCGGCTTCAATTGTGTCAACCCATAGGAGTTTCCCGGAATTCCATTGACAAGAAGTTGGGCTCTTGTGCCTGATTTGCCTTCGAAAAGCCCTTCCGCAGGGTATAAATACCTCCCTGCCTGTATTCCCAGATTAACGGGTGGAGTAGGAGCATACTTGTCGTCAGGAACTTTGAAGACTTCTCTTTTTCCGAGACCCCCTTTCATCCTGCCGGGACCACCTGAATCGGCCAGTATTTCCCTCTTTTCCACAACAAGCGGGGTATCACTTTCAAATATCTCAACAGGTGTATTGGCGCCGTTTGCCGGGAAAATATAGACGTAGTTGCCGTCGTTGGCAATGCCTGCCCCCATGCCTCCTCCCCTGATGATTACCGAATGCCAAGGTTTCCCGTCGCCTCTCCTTCCGTAAAACACATTCATTGCGGCAGGGGTACCGCCGGAAGCAGCAATGACCCTGCCGGGCAGCACATTCGATAATGCCCGGTAGATCACCTCAGTAAGGAAATGGCCTACTCCCATCCGCGCAGCTACGGCTGCAGGAAACTTGCAGTTCACAACACTGCCTTCAGGGGCAATAAGTTTTATAGGTTTTGCACAGCCATCATTATTGGGGATGTCCGGAGCAAACATGCTTTTTATTGCCATGAACACATAGGCAAAAGTAAAATTAAAGACAACATTACCGCCCCAGTTCACCTGACCGGAAGAACCATCAAGATCGACAATGATCTCATTGCCTCTTATCTCAACATTTGCCTTGATAACAATGTCCCCGTCGCCTTTCATTTGTTCGATGATACCTTTGGCCTGATAGATGCCGTCGGGGATTTTCTCTATTTCCTCCCTCATGCTATTCTCGGTAAGACTGATAATCTGTTCAGCCAGATCATCGAGGTTTTCAAGCTCGCTTTCCTTGAGCATCTGGCATGCCTTTTCCGTACAAACATGATTTGCAGCTATCTGGGAGCGGATATCCCCGATAACCTCATCGGGCATCCGTACGTTCCATCGAATCATATCCAGGACCTGTTCGTTAAGAACCCCCTTGTGATAGAGCTTTACAACAGGGATAAAAAGACCTTCTTCAAAGACGTCGTGATTGTCCGAGGCAACACGTCCGCCGATATCGGAATGATGAAAAACACAGGCTGTGAATGCAACTAATTTTTCTTTATAGAAGATAGGGCTCATGACGCATACATCATTCAAATGACCTGCCAGCACCCAGGGGTCATTTGTAATAAACACATCGCCCGGCTGATAATGGTCTAAAGGTAATTTATTGACAAGATTCTTTATACCCAGAGCCATGGCTCCCGACTGTCCCGGAGTGGCGAGGCTGCCCTGGGCAAGCTCCCGGCCCAGTCTGTCCGTGAACATGCATGTGTAGTCATGAGCATCCCGAAGCAGGCTCGAAAAAGCTGTGCGAGCAACACTCGAATCCGCTTCATCTACTATGGAGATGAGCCTTCGCCACAGGATCTCTAACGTTATCGGATCAAAGGTACGTGCCATCTTCATACCCCCCCGATATCAATCCACAAAAACCCGAATTCATCTGTTGATATACGGCCGCCTTCACCTACAACAAGAGTTGACTCCTTTTCTTCAATAATGGCCGGGCCAATAAACCCGGCTCCGGGAAAGAGTTTGTACCTGTTGTATACCGTAAAAGGAATGAATGCCCGGGTAATGGGTGAGTATGCAAGCCGCTGCCCCTTAATAGCCGCATCAAGTGTCTGCCCCTGCTTTTTATCAATTTTGGGTAGTTGCAGGAGTCTCTCAGGAAGACTGGCTCTTACCTTGAAATTTATGAACTCCACTTCGGATTCAGGATAGGTCCTGCCATAGAGTTTTTTATAGACATCATCAAAGTAACGTCGTATATCAGTACTCTGGAATTTTGCAAAATCACCTGCAGGTACAGGCACATTGATTTCCGCACCCTGTCCCACAAAACGCATATCAAGGGAACGCTCATACCGGATAATATCATCCCCCTCTTCCTTCTTTAGTATGTGCAAGGCATCGGCTTCAAGACCCCTGAAGATGCCCTCTATTTCATCAAAAACAGCATTATTCAAGGAAACTTTGTGACTGCGCAGCAGATCAAAGGCACGGGGGGCGGTGAAAAAACCCATGGCTGAGCCTACACCTGAATTCGGCGGCACCATCATCCGAGGTACCCCGAGTTTCTTTGCAAGGCCATAGGCATGAACAGGTCCTGCTCCGCCGAAGGCAGCTATTGTTACAACTCCGGGATTTCCGCCTTTTTCGGCAATGTGAGTTTTGGCAGCTGCTGCCATTGTTTCATTGATAAGATTGTGAATCCCCCAGACAGCCTGTATAAAGGAAACCCCAAGGGGTCCGGCAATCTTTTCCTCGACACCGCGCCGTGCGCTGTCCCTGTCGAGCTTCATTTCTCCTCCGAGAAAATAGTTCTCGTCGAGATAACCCAATAGAAGATCGGCATCGGTTACACAGGGGTCTGTACCTCCCCTCCCGTAGCAGATAGGTCCCGGTACTGCCCCGGAACTTTCCGGTCCTACCTGAAGTGTGCCCAGCTTGCTTACTTTAGCAATACTGCCGCCGCCAGCGCCAATTTCCATAAGGTCTACTACGGGCACCTGAATTGTAAGGCCGCTTCCCTTCATAAACCTTTGTACGCGTCCCACCTCGAAGGTCGGCACAATTCCGGCAACTCCTTTTTGAATCAGACACGATTTTGCCGTAGTGCCTCCCATATCAAAACAGAACATTTCAGAAACATTGAAGTGTCTTCCGTAGTATTGGCCTGCGATGACTGCTGCTGTGGGCCCGGACTCGATAATCCTTACAGGAAATTCGGCAGCTGTTTCAACAGAGGTAACGCCGCCGCTTGAAAGCATAATAAAGAGCTTGCCCTTGAAGCCGATGTGCCCAAGTCGCGCTGCCAGATTGGACAGATAACGCTCTGTAAGAGGCTTGACATAGGCATTGGTAACGGTAGTGCTTGTTCTTTCGTATTCTTTAATCTGCGGCAGAACATGATATGAAATGGAAACTGAGATGTCCGGGGCCTCACGGGCGATGATATCCCGGATTATGAATTCATGGGAGGGGTTTTCAAATGAATTAATAAGACAGACAGCAATTGATTCAACGCCCATATCAAGGAGTGTCCGTACGGCATGCATTGCCTCTTCCGGGTCTAAGGCCTTCAGAATACTCCCGTCGCTTCGAATCCTCTCGTCCACTTCAACACGGTATCTCCTTGGTATAAGAGGCTTGGGAAATTCGGCAAAGATATCGTAAGGGGCATAGCGTTGTTCACGGCCTATTTCCAGAACATCCCTGAACCCCTTTGTTGTGATGAGTCCTGTTCTGGCTCCCTTTCTTTCAATGATGGAATTGATCACCAGAGTCGTTCCGTGTATCAATTCATCCAGTTGTGCCACAAAGTCCGGCGATGAGGCGCCTAATGCTCTTATACCCTTTCCAACTGCTTCCGAAGGGTCATGAGGAGTAGTCAAACGTTTATCGGTTTGAATCTGACCTGTTTGATCGTTCAACAGGACAAAGTCGGTGAATGTGCCGCCGATATCACAACCTAACCGGTAATGCTTGTTAGCCATAAACCCCTCCAAACTCAGCTAAACCATCAGTAGCCCTGCTGCTTGCAGCAGGTATCCATTTCACCCATCCCTTGAGGGGAGGGTAAAATCAGAACTCACCCTCATAAATTCAAAACAGTGCAGGTTCCTGGAACTCTCCAAATTCCTGCCTGAAAATACTTGTCATCTCACCTACTGTTACATATGCCTTGCAGCATTCCACAAGGCAGGGCATGACATTTTTGCCTTCCTTTATTACTGATTCAAGCTCTTTTAAGGTGCGGAGAACATCCTGCTGTGATCTTTGTCTTTTTACCTGCTTGAGGTCTTCTATCTGTCTCTCCGCTGATTCATAGTTGTACTCGTGCAGCTTAACTTCTTCTGATTCGCCCTCTTTGTATATATTTACTCCTACCTTTAAAAGCTCGCCGGATTCAAGTCCTTTTTCCACTTCGTATGCCTGCCGTGCAACAAGTCTCTGGATATAGCCCTTGGAAACCGCCTTTATCATACCACCATACTTTACTATCTTTTCCGTTTCTTCTTCGATCTTCTGTTCCATTTCCTTTGTGAGGGTTTCAATAAAATAGCTCCCTGCAAGGGGATCCACAGTATCACGCAGACCCATCTCGTCCATCAGCAATTGTAATGTACGGAGCGAAAGCAGAGCTGAATGGGGTGTAGGGATTGTGTATGCTTCATCATAACTGCACAAAGCAGTGGTCTGTGCCCCTGACAATGCAGCTACAAGCGCATAGTAAGCTCCTCGCATGATATTGTTTTCAGGTTGCGCCTTGGTAAGTCCATATCCACCTCCTCCGAAAAGTCCGCGCAGGAAAAGGTTCTGTGGATTCTTCACATTATATTTTTCCTTCAGATTTCTTGCCCATAGTTTACGGGCTGCCCTGAATTTTGCAATCTGTTCCCACATGTTGCCGAAAACGTTAAGGTTAAAAGAAAATCTCCCTACAAAGGCATCAATATCATATCCTCTTGCAAGCACATTGTCTATGTATACATTGGCTATCAGTATTGCGTAGGCAATTTCCTGGGCAGGCGTTGCGCCCGATTCCCGTATATGATAACCGCATACGCTTACCGGGTTTGTACGGGGCATAACGGTCATGGCATACTCTATCGTGTCGCCGATGAGTCTCACTGCCGGTTCAACAGGAAATATCCATGCCCCTCTGCCTACCATCTCTTTTAAAATATCGTTCTGAGGCGTGGCAGAAATAACCTTCGGGTCATACCCATATTTTTCTCCCACAGCCTGATACATGGCAAGCATGATGGAGGCAACGGCATTTATGGTAAGGCCAGCGCCTATCTTATCTAACTTTATGTCTTTAAAGGCAATTTCAAAATCACGGAGCGTATCGACAGCCATGCCGACCCTGCCTACCTCCCCTTCTGACATGGGGTCATCGGAATCATAGCCCATCTGGGTGGGAAGATCAAAAGCAACATTAAGCCCTGTCTGGCCATGGGAAATCATGAGCTTGAAACGCTGGTTTGTTTCTTCCGGTGAGCCGAATCCTGTATATTGTCTTGTGGTCCATTCACGGGATCTGTATCCAAGAGGATGAATACCCCTGGTATAAGGATACTGCCCCGGATCTGCAACGTCTTTTTCATAGTCAAAACCTATCCGGTTCAGATCTTCCGGTGTATATGAGGGCTTTACATGGATACCTGATTCCAGGATTACATCGAGAATCCGGTCTTTGTCATCTTTTATATAGCGTGCAACTGCCATGTATACCTCCTATGTCCTTTTCATGTGAGTTTTTATAAGCTCAATCGTTTCGAAAAGAGGAGTTCCACCGGGAAAAACGCCTGCAACACCAAGGTCTTTCAGTTTTGAAATATCTTTTGCAGGGATCACGCCACCCACAAAAACTGTTTTATCAATAATGTCTTCTTCCTGCATCTTCTTCATCAGTTTCCCCACAATAGAAATGTGGGCACCGGTCATAATTGAAAGCCCGATAATGTCAACATCTTCCTGAAGGGCAATATGGACAATCTGATCGATTGTTTTGTGGAGTCCCGAATAGATAACCTCCATGCCCGCTTCTTTGAGCGCATGAGAAATCACCTTTGCCCCCCTGTCATGGCCATCCAGTCCCGGCTTCGCAATCAAAACTTTTATTATTTTTTCATCCATCACAGCCCCTCCATTTACAATTCCTGCTTCAAACTAAAGACTTTTTATCTCCAATGCGGCTCGGACAGCGGTATATGGATCAATCTCTCCTTTTTGCAGTTTTTTCACGATGCCGTCGAAGCACTCATTGTCGGTCCATGTTTTGAGGGCTTTTCCCCATAATTCTTCTCTGAGAAGAGCAAGCATCAGTGTTTTCAATTTTTCTTTTTTAAGTTCTTTACCGTGTATATTTTTACTGAGATAAACAAAATGTTCGTTGATAGCGTCAACAAGTTTCTCTATACCGCTGCCTTCCTTTGCTTGTATTGTTAAAACAGGTATTTGACGACCTTTTGTTTCACGCTGATTGATATATGCTTTAACATCTGTTGAAATATCTTCGGCATTGGTATTTTCAGACTTATTGATCGCGACAATATCGCCTATTTCAAGGAGTCCCGCCTTCATCAACTGGACTTCATCGCCATAGTCCGGTGTTAAAACGGTAATTATAGTGTTGCACAGTGAATATATTTGTGTATCAGTCTGACCGGAGCCGACTGTTTCTACCATAATAATATCTTTGCCGAGGGCTTCAAGGACATAAACCGTGCCTGCTGTTGCTTTTGCAATCCCTCCGGGGTAGCCTCGGCTTGCCATGGAGCGTATAAAAATACCCTCCGTATTCTCGGCATCCTTCATCCTTAAGCGATCTCCAAGAAGGGCTCCGTGGTTTTTCATGCTTGTGGGGTCAACAGCAATAATCCCCACTTTTTTTCCATTATTCGCAAAGATTACGGCAAGTTTGCCGATAAGGGTGCTCTTCCCTGCACCGGGTGTGCCGGTTATACCTATTATATTGGCTTTTCCTGTATGAGGAAATAGAAGCGGGATTAACCTGTATCCTTCATCTCCACCATCTTCCATTATCGAGATCAGACGAGCTGCGCTTTTCTCATCCCCCTGCAGCACCTTTTTTGCCAGATCCATATTTTACATTGCCCCGCTTGATCCTCTTCTTTAACAGGTTCTTGCCTCTTGCGATGTGCTTACGGACAAGCTTTTCGACACGTTGCGCATCCTTTGCCTTCATCAGAGCAATCATATCCTTATGGTCTTTAATGGATATCTCCACAAAGTCCTGATAACGGAGGATCATGACCCTGAAACGATGTATATAATCTCTCAGGTCATATATCATGGCATACAATTTTGAACTTCTGGCTGCTTTGTAAAGCTTTTCATGAAACTCAGTGTTTAATGTTATAATTTCATCATAATCCTTTACCTGCAGGCATTTTTCTTCCTTTTTTACAATATTTTCAAGAACTGCTATGTCCTCGTCAGTTGCCCTCAACGTTGCAAGATACGCAGCATATCCCTCAATAACAGCACGAAGGCCGAAAACATCGTCTACGTCTTCTATTGTAACAACACTTATGGCATAGCCGCCTCTGGGAAGCTTATGTATAAGACCTTCTTTTTCAAGTTTTTGAATAGCTTCCCTTACAGGAGTTCTGCTCATTTCCATTTCTGCCGCAATCTTTTCCTCGATTAAACGTTTATGAGGCGGCAAAATCCCGTTTATTATGTTTTCCTTCAGTTTTTTGTGAACCTGTTCACGTAAAAACCTTCCTTTTCTTAATGTCTGTTCTTCGTCAATCATATCTCCTCCTCTTAAAAATTACATTCAGGATCAATCTGTTGCCCTTACATTCCCCCTATTTCAGATAACCCTCTTAGCTTTCAATTGTTCCAAATGTTCTATAGAAATACCAAGCTTTTTGCAATATATTTCCTCATTATGCTCTCCGAACCTTGGGGGGAAAGGTAATTTTCTGTTCAGAGATTTCACATAACCAGTTGTAAGCGGCTGCGGTGCAAGATAGATTGTTGTGCCGGATTTTTTATCGGTTGAAGAAAGTATTTCATCCTTTATATAGGGATCTTCCAGTACCTCCTCGATTGTGTTCACTTTAGAAATAGGAATAGTAGCATCGGCGAACAGACTGATTAATTCATCTGTCCCGAATCTAACCGTAACCTCTTCTATCGCTCTGTTCAGAGCATCAACATCCTTTATCCTTCCTTCGTTTCTCGAATATTCGGGTTTCTCAAGGGTTTCAAAACCGCTTATCTTCAACATCCTCTCCCACTGTATGTCGTTTCCTACAGCGATATACGCATAACCATCCTTCGTTTTATATACGCTGACAGGGGCAAAAAACTCGTGGGTATTCCCCCTTCTTTTGATCTTTTTGTTAAAAGATTTGGTCTGGGTAATAGGCACGGTCAACCAGGAGACCGTGCTCTGAAACATTGAAAGATCTATTTTGGAGCCTTCTCCTGTTATTGCTCTTTTGTATAATGCCTTCATAATTAACCCATAGGCGTGCTCACTCGTACCCATATCTGGGAGAGGTACTCCGAGTACATAAGGAGGACCGTTTCTATCACCGGTAATATCCATGAGCCCGCTTCTTGCCTGCAGAATAGGATCATATGCGGCCTCGTTGCTCTCGGGGCCGAAACCTGTTAGTCCCACCCATATGATGTTTTCTTTAATTTTACTTACTGTTTCATAATCAATGCCAAGTTTTTTGTAATGTTTTGGAAGCTGGTTTGTAGCAAATATATCAACATTCAGATCAATAAGCATTTTTTTAAAAATATCCTGCGCCTCAGGCGCAGAGAGGTCCAAAGTTATCGCCTTTTTATTGCAGTTAATGGCAAGAAAGTATGTATACATCCTGTCTTCGTTCAGTCTATTCTCTCCGACTCTTCTGTTCGGATCTCCATAAACAGGGTGTTCCATTCTGATTACCTTTGTTCCTTCCAGCGATAATCTGTAAGTAAGAAAGGGCAAGACCGTTGCCTGTTCAAGGGAAAGCATTGTAACATTTTTAAATATTTCATAATCTTCCATAAATTACCCCTTGTATACTGTATACAATATATATATTATTGTTTTAAATATTGTCAAGTAATTTGTATGCAAAATAAATCAAATATATTTACAATCAACACTTTGCTTTTTTAATTGGTTAATGACTGAAATAACCATGTATTATCATGATGTTAAAAAATTTATATTTATTATCCACTCCTTGGCAGAAAGGGCTGTGCAGTTCCTGTATGCTGCATGGAACTGTGTGTGATTTGTGATTTCGAACATTTTTTAGTAGCTGCTCAATAGGGGAAATTTGGTAAAAAACTGCAATATAAAGCATATCAATATAATGCGCCTTACTCCGGGTCGCCTGCTTCCGGCTTTTTCCGACTTTGGGCGGAATTTAATTTCAAAAAGAAGGAGGATGTTGACACACAGCAATTAAATATGTAAATGTATGCACAAGTTTAGTGTACCGAAGTTTGTAATGGTGAACCAACATACTTCCGACACACCTTTGCAGCTATTCTTAGATGTAAGTTTCCTTCTTCAGGAGGGTGCAAATGAGATACGCATTTTTCAGGTCTATCCGGATCAAATTACTTTTTCCGGCAATAATAACCTTTCTTTCTGCCTTTGTAATTATTATCTGTTTCGGATTGGACCGAAACAAGCATGAAAGGACAAATACAAGGGACAACATTCTAAAGTTTTCACAGGCCATGTTGTGCGAACAGCAATACTTACAGGATATGAGCCGACAATCCGTTGTAATACAGGCAGGTTTACCTCAAGCAGAAAATCAAAACACGCCTGCCGGAACAAACTTGTTTATTAAAGTTTTTCTGATATGTTGCGCAGGCAATATTATTAATACAGGCAGGCTGGACAAACTCCTTGATGCCTGCAAGAAGGTGAAGGAAGGTGATCTTGCGGCGCGTATCGTCGAAGATCAAATGAAAGATGAACTGAGCCAGGCGTTCAAGACATTTAATGAAATGGCTGAAGCTTTAGAATATAGAAACTCCCTTCACTTACAGACAGAAGATATCCTTAGCAAAAACGAAAACAAATATCGTTCATTTTTTGAGAATGCTCTGGAAGGAATCTTCCAAAGCGCTCCTGAAGGTAGTTTAATCAGCGTTAACCCTGCAATGGCCCGCATATGCGGATTTGCGACACCTGAAGAAATGATAACAACCATTGCCGATATGGATCGGCAACTTTTTGTTGACGATGAAAATCTGGAAGAATATACACATCTTCTTAAAGAAAAAGGTGTTGTTAAAGGCTTTGAGACACAGTTTTACAAAAAGGACGGGGATATATCCTGGGTTTCAATGAATGTCCGCACTATTAAGAATGAAGAAGGCAGGATAATCCGTCATGATGGCATAATAGAGGATATTACACGTTATAAACTTGCGGAAGATTCTTTTAAACAGAACACGGACAGACTGAGGAGAACCCTCGCGAGCACAATCAATATAATATCTTTGGCTGTTGAGATCAGAGACCCCTATACGGCAGGACACCAGAGGAGGGTATCAAGCCTCTCACGTACCTTAGCTCAGGAAATGGGTCTGCCGAAAGATATGGTCGAAAATATTCGCATTGCCGGTTCTACCCATGACATCGGAAAGATATCTATACCTGCCGAGATATTGAATAAACCGGGCAAGCTTAATGACAAGGAAATAGAAATCATTAAGACGCATGCTCAAGCAGGTTACGATATTTTAAAAAATGTCGGGCTGCCTCATCCTGTAGCAGAAATAGTAATTCAGCACCATGAACGGATAAACGGCACCGGTTATCCGAAAGGACTCATGGGTAATCAGATACTCATTGAGGCCCGTATCCTTGCTGTTGCCGATGCATTGGAAACTATCATATCGCATCGTTCGTACAGATCTGCCAGTGTGATTGAAGAAGCTCTTGAGGAGATAGAAAAGAACAAGGACATTCTCTATGATTATGAGGTGGTTGAGATATGTCTCAGGCTGTTCCGGGTAAAAGGATTCAGTTTTTAATAACTGCATGACACAGCCGGCATTGAATGAAGCATTAAGAATCCCGGGTCAGTACACAAAGGACTTTTTCAGGACAAATGGCAGAAAACGATAACAATTCAACATTCAACACTCGGCATTCAACATCTCCAAAACCTTCTCCCTATCTCCAAATTTTTACCAGCCGTCACATGGCAGTAATGGTTCTTCTGGGTTTTGCCTCAGGGCTTCCCTTGCCGCTTACCAGCGGGACATTGCAGGCGTGGCTGACTATTGCAGGGACAGATTTGCGCACCATTGGCATCTTTTCCCTGGTAGGTATCCCCTACACAATAAAATTCCTGTGGTCGCCGCTTATGGACCGGTTTGTACCGCCATGGCTGGGACGGCGGCGTGGATGGATAATCCTTACCCAGCTTATTTTGATGATCGGCATAGGGATTATGGGTATCATCTCGCCCCGTCATGCCCCGCTTATGCTTGCAACGCTTGCTTTCCTTGTTGCTTTTACCTCTGCTTCTCAGGATATTGTCGTTGACGCATACAGGACAGACGTGCTTCCTGTCGTTGAGCGCGGCGTAGGGGTTGCTGTTTTCTTAACCGGTTACCGTATCGCCATGCTTGTTGCCGGTGCCCTGGCTCTAATATTGTCCGAACATATAGGCTGGCAGAATACATACCTTCTAATGGCAGGATTGATGATAATCGGTATGCTCGGCACGCTTGCCGGGCAGGAACCGGATTCAAACATAGCCCCACCCAAAAGCCTTGAAGAGGCAATATGGGGACCGCTGAAAGACTTCTTTTCCCGTCGTCTTGCTTTGGTCTTTATGCTGCTGATTATCCTCTACAAACTTGGGGATGCCTATGCGGGCACCTTGACAACCGCCTTTTTGCTGAGAGGCGTCGGTTTTACTCCAACCGAGGTCGGCACGATCAACAAAGGCATGGGGCTTATTGCCACAATCGTCGGAGCTCTTTTCGGTGGCACCCTTATGATAAAGCTTGGGCTATATCGCGCGCTTATGTCGTTCGGCCTGCTCCAGATGGTATCCAATCTTTCCTTCATGGTCCTTGCCTGGACAGGAAAAAACTATTTCATGATGATTTTCGCCATAGCTTTTGAAAACCTGTCAGGCGGCATGGGCTCCACAGCCTTTGTAGCGCTTATAATGGCTTTGTGCAACAAGCGCTTTAGTGCAACACAGTTTGCACTGCTTTCATCCATTGCCGCTATCGGAAGGATCTTCATTTCGCCTTCGGCAGGCTATGTAGTGGAATACACCGGCTGGGCAATCTTTTTCTTCCTAACGACCCTTACTGCCCTTCCTGGACTGGTACTGCTTTGGTGGCTTCGGGAAGAAATTACCCTGCTGAAAAAGGATTAATTAGATTAATATTTTAGTGTCCATCTGGAAACCCCTGACAGACACTAAGATTGGTTTCCGCAAAGGAAAGCTTTTTCTGCACTCTTGAAAGACCGTACGGGAGGGAGAGCGAAGTATGGGAAATGAAGAAGGCTTTATTCAGTTCCGCCGGATTACCATCAGCTTAGATGATAATCCGGCTTGGATGGGCAACGGCATGGCAGGGATGTCTAAGATGTGGATGGGCTGTGAGGCTTGCAGGCCGTAATCGTACTGAATGTACGATGGAGGATCGCAAGGCGAAGCAGAGCACCGCAGATTGACATTCCAATCATGCCGTTGACCGTCTAAAAAACCAGTATTATCAAAAAGGGGGTGTGTAATGATAAAAGAAATAGGCTTCAATGAAATAGAAGGCATTATGGTCGGTCACGCGAGTGACCTGGAAGCCGCAACCGGCGTCACCGTCATTATAAGCGAGCAAGGTGCTACAACAGGGGTGGACGTAAGAGGCGGCGCTCCCGGAACCAGAGAAACCGATTTGTTAAATCCTGTCAATCTGGTGCAAAAGATTCATGCTGTTATGCTGGCCGGAGGCAGTGCCTTCGGGCTGGATGCTGCTGCCGGAGTCATGCAGTACCTTGAGGAAAGAGGCATCGGTTTTGATGTCCATGTAACTAAGGTTCCCATTGTTTGCGCTGCTGCGCTCTTTGACCTCACAATCGGCGACTGCAGAATCAGACCCGACAAAAAGATGGGGTACCAAGCTTGTGTAAATGCCGGCAACAGGGGTGCTGGACAGGGGAATACTGGTGCCGGCACAGGGGCTACGGTGGGTAAAATTCTGGGCATGGAACATGCGATGAAGAGTGGCCTGGGGAGTTATGCCCTTCAGGCAGGAGATTTGAAAATAGGTGCCCTTGTTGCCGTGAACTGTCTGGGTGATGTCATTGATCCCCTGACAGGAGAAAAGCTTGCAGGTCCTCTTAATGAAAATATGATGACTCTGGCCGATACTGAAGAAATCATGATTAAATCTTATTCTGACAAAAAGGATCTTTTCAGCGGCAATACAACCATCGGCGTTATAGCAACAAACGCTGCCTTTACCAAAGCACAAGCCACCAAGCTGGCTTCCATGGCCCAAAACGGGTATGCCAGAACAATGAGGCCAGCCCATACCATGTTCGATGGCGACACAATATTTGCCATGGCAACCGGCTCCATCGAAGCCGATCTTACTGTTACAGGTTTTTTAGCAGCAAGAGCAATGGAAAGAGCGGTGGTTGCAGCAATAAAAAACACCGAATCCCTCTTCAGCCTTAAGTGTTATGCTGATCTGAAACATGAGCCCTGATTTGTGAAATATTAAAAGTCATTGCGAGGACTTGAATCCCATAGATCAGGCCAAAGGCATACTTGCATATATTCAGGCAAAACATCCTGATAAAGGGTACAATTTGGATGGGGTGATGAGTGATTTAGTAAAGTATAACCGGAAACCTGAAACCTTATCGGACACGGTGGTGTCCACAGTGGACACCGTAATACAAATCTCCGTAAAGTCTTATCCTACCTTGTTCCGTACGATATCACTATTAAAACTTGTTTCTAAAATTCAGGACGTAATTGTCTCTCCGCTGCCGTGATTAAACCGTACGGATGGAACGCCCCTTGTTTCCCAAGGTTATCTCTTTGCTGTGAATGGGAAACATTTAGCATTTAGCATTGCAGCAATGGTTTTATGTAATGTTATTGGCATTTTGCGAGGATAATATAAAAATAGAGGAAAGTTACAAGAAAATAGGATAATTTAAAAATGGACGGGAAATCCTTGAATATAACCGAAGAAAAAATTAATAGACTTAGGGAAATTATCCCCGAAGCATTCACGGAGAATAAAATCGACTGGGAAAAGCTACAAGCCTCTCTGAAAGTACCATATCTCGTATCCTGGAATTTTACACATCTGGTAAAAGTGAAGACAAGACGAATGGTAAACTCAATAAACGCTTTGGCAGGATTTGGAGTAATAGAGATTATTTCTCCCCAGGAATTATAAGGAGGGGCAATGGAAACACTAAAATATTTTGATTATCAGAAGGTCGCGGGAGAAATGGGAATACCGGACGTTCTTATGAAACAGATAGAAAAGGAGATTAAAAAAGAATTTCCCAATGATAGGATGGTGTATGAGCTCCATGTGCTCAGGGCTTTGAGAAGCAAATACTGGCTAAAAAAATAGAAAATAAAAAAATGATGAAAACTGTAGAACTCCAGATAAATAAACTCTCCTTTCTTTATTATGGAACAAGGAAAGAGTTGGTCAAGCAAAAAGTTAAACCGGTAATGATATAATTTGTCTGTAAACTCTGTGCCCTCACTGCCGTAACAAAACCGATAAAACCTGTTTTTGTTGAAGAAGAGAATGAAATTGTTGTGATAACGGTATATACTTATTATTACTGACGGGAGGGAATGTCATGAGAATTTCTTATGATTCGAAAGTGGATGCACTATATATTCGTTTTATTGAGACCACAGTCACAACAAAACATGTTGCAGAAGACATTGCCGTTGATTATGACCCGGACGGCAAGATAGCAGGTATAGAGATACTTGATGCAATAAAAAGGTTCGGCAGTAAAGATGTTTTCAAGAAAGTAACGCTTGAAGACATTGCGCTCATGGCCTCGTAGAAACATTTCTTACAGACTTCAATATTCATTTTTCAGTAAGTTCAAAGGATTCAAAATCTCCCCGCTTCAAACTGTAATCCCTGCCGCTGAACATAAAGCAAACCTTGACCCTTGTTTGCTGATGATGTTATATTTGCTTCACATAATTTTTTCCTGCTTCAGAGGTAAAATATTCAAGAGGATTAAATTGGGTAGAAAAATATTTGTTTTAAGTTCAATATTATTGATCGGATTTTTCCTCTTTAATGCGAGCGCAAACGCTGCTGAAAAAAATTTAACGAAAGGTGATAAGAAAATGGATGATTCTCAGTTAACAGCAACAATTAACACGGCAAAAGGCAATATCAGGCTGACACTTTTCCCGGACAAAGCTCCCTTAACGATTCTCAGCTTTGTAAATTTGTCCAAAAGGGGTTTTTATGACGGTCTTACTTTCCACAGGGTAATACCGGATTTTATGATCCAGGGAGGGTGTCCAACAGGCACCGGCACAGGCGGGCCTGGATATCGTTTTAAGGATGAATTTTCAAAAGATTTGAGGCACGACAAACCGGGTAAACTTTCCATGGCGAATGCAGGCCCCGGTACAAACGGAAGCCAGTTCTTTATTACTCATGTAGCCACACCCTGGCTGGATGATAAACACACCATTTTCGGGCAGGTCGTAAGCGAAGAAGACCAGAAGGTCGTGAACAGCATCGTCGGCGGAGACAGGATTGTTTCCATTACTATAGACGGCGATTACAGCGGCCTTGCAGAAAAATATAAAGACCAGCTTGATGACTGGAATAAATCACTTCAAATTAAAGGGAAATAGTTATAGATATTAAATTACCCCGCCCTCAAACAGGATGTTTTTCAGGCGGGGTAATTTTTATTTTCCTGCCGTCAGGTATTGATGCATTGAGCGCGCCGCTTTTCGTCCCGCACCCATAGCGAGAATAACCGTTGCAGCGCCGGTTACAATATCCCCTCCTGCCCAGACACGATCTTTTGTTGTCTTTCCTGTCTCAGGATCGGCAACGAGCGTCCCGCGACGTGTTGTTTCAAGCCCCGGAGTAGTTGACGGCACCAGCGGGTTAGGGCTGTTGCCGATAGCACAGACTACAGCATCCATCTGCATACGGAAGTTTGAGTTAGGTATCTCTATAGGGGCTCTTCTCCCTGAGGCATCCGGTTCACCAAGTTCCATTCGCAGACATTCGATCTCTTTCAGCCAGCCGTTCTCATCCCCGATATATCGGACAGGTAGGGTCAGCACGTTAAAGATAACTCCTTCCTCCTCGGCATTTTCACTCTCTTCCAGCCGTGCAGGCAGCTCTGCATGAGAGCGCCTGTAAATGATCCTGGATTCAGCAGCCCCCATACGGAGTGCTGTCCTTGCAGAATCCATGGCAACGTTCCCGCCGCCGACAACTGCTATCTTTAAATGTTTTTTTACAGGCGTAGAAGACATAGGGTAACGGTATCCCTGCATGAGATTCATACGGGTAAGGTATTCGTTTGCCGAATAAACTCCGTTTAAATTTTCTCCCGGGATATCCATAAACCAGGGGAGCCCTGCGCCTGTTCCCACAAAAACAGCATCGAATTCTTTCAGTAATTCATCTATAGAGCGTGTTTTTCCCACAACATAGTCTGTGAAGACCTTTGCGCCAAGCTTTCTAACGTAGTCAACTTCTCTGGCAACAATTGCTTTAGGGAGACGGAATTCGGGGATTCCGTATGTCAATACCCCTCCAGCCTTATGGAGCGCCTCGAATATTGTCACTTCGTGGCCAAGGAGTATAAGGTCGCCTGCCACTGTGATCCCTGCCGGGCCGGAACCGACTATAGCTACTTTTTTACCGGTAGGCTTTGCCTTGGGCGGTATATCCACAACACCCTGTTTGGCCTCCCAATCTGCAAGGAACCTTTCCAGTCTTCCTATAGCGATTTCACCTTTTTTATTGACCAGTATACACTGTGATTCGCACTGGCTCTCCTGGGGGCACACCCTTCCGCACACTGCAGGGAGACAATTTTTTTCCTTTAATTTCTTTATCCCGGACGCAAAATCTCCTTTTACAATAAAGGAGATGAAATCAGGGATATCGATTTCTACAGGACAGCCTGTTTTGCATCTCGGTTTCTTACATTGCAGGCAGCGCTTTGCCTCTTTAACTGCAAGTTCCTCTGTATAGCCCAACGCCACCTCATTGAAATTATGACGCCTGATTTCAGGAGACTGCCTTGGCATATCGTTCCGGTTTAGATCTATTTTTGATGTTTTTTCTGTCTTTTCTTCATTCATGCTTGGCACTTACCCCCCTTGTGGATTATTGGTTTTGGTTCACTTCGTCTGAAAAACAACACCTCTTCCTCAAGATATGCCTTTCTGCGTGCAAGAAATTCCTTCCAATCCACTTCATGTCCGTCAAATTCAGGGCCATCGACACAGGCAAATTTCATCTTACCATTGACTGTTACACGACAGACACCGCACATACCGGTCCCGTCAATCATAATTGGGTTCAGATTTACAACCGTTTTAATCCCGAGGTCCTTCGTAATCTCTGATACATGAGCCATTAAATATGTGCAGCCGTTTACAATAATTCTATCAGGAGGGGCAAGAAGGCCGTTGATGACATCCGGCAGCCGGCTCACATGACCCTTAAACCCCTGACTGCCGTCACGGGTTATATTGAATATTCTGTTTGATAAAGGGATAAACCTGTCAGTCCAGTATATCAGGTAATTGCTCCTTGCCTCAAAGACAGTGATGATTTTATTTCCTGCCTCTTTTAACGCTTTCACAACAGGGTACATGCTCCCGATGCCATAGCAACCACCGATGCACATGACTGTACCAAAATTGCCGATTTCTGTCTCATTGCCCAGAGGGCCGACACATGTGGCAACACTATCTCCCTCGTTCAGGCAGGCAAGCGCTCCTGTTGATGCACCGACCTCCATGAAGACAATGGTAATCGTACCTTTTTCAACGTCCCAGTCGGCTACGGAGAGTGGAATACGCTCGCCCTCATCATTGGCACGTACAATAACAAACTGACCCGGCCTTACCTTTGATGCTATTTCAGGCGTCTCAATAACAAGGAGATGCATATTCGGAACGATCATCTTACGCTCTATTACTTTATTCATCTTGCCCTCCCTGCTGTTTCCCGGGACTGCTTTCCGCCCCTTTCTCGCTCGCCCTGCGAGCTAAGGTCATAACTTTCGCTTTCTATCACTTTCATACCACCTACAATATCTGCCAGCAATATGCCTCTGTAGCTGCTTTTGGCTGGGGTAGTGGAAATTCCTTTACCCTTTCCGGAACCAACAATTGAACCTTTAATGATAATTTTGACAAATTCAAGTCTCTTTTTTAAGTTCAGGAAGCCTTTCACATATTTTTTAATCTCATTCTGAATCAATGGTACATCTTTATACTTCGAAACGTTCTTACCCATCTTCTCTGCAATACTTTTAAATATCCACCAGTCAGGCCTTGATTCCATATATGGCTCTATTGCCTTTTTAACAGACAAAATCCTGCCTTCTCCGTTGATAAGTGTGCCTTCGGATTCAGGGAACAGGCTTACCGGGAGAATCAGATCAGGAAGTCGGGAAGATGGAAGAGGCAACGCATTCTGGTAAATGAGAAAATCACATGCCGGCAGCGCATCAACAGATGTTTCACCGATAAGGTAAATCACCTTTTTCCGCTTTTTTAAATCAACTTTTGCAAGATCAACTTTAACGTCTACGGACTTATCCTGAGCAGCATTGTTCAACACCTCGCCTGGCATAACACCCGGAAAAGCGCCCATGGCAAGCATACCCTTGAGATTTGTATAAGGGTGTGCAACAACTGTTTTCCATCCATACTTGTTTCTCATTTTGATGAGAGTCTGCAAAATTGCACCCCGTCCAGGAGCATGTATAACCCCTTCCCCCACAACAACAACGTTTTTGGATGAGGCGGCAAAATGCCTGGATACTTTCTCTATATCACTACCCCATTCCTTATTCATACCCGAGGTGCCTTTCTCCTGCTTTCTTTTTGGGATGCCGGCGATTAAGAATTCCAGTATATTCACCCATTGTGTTTCGTCGGTTTGGAAGGCCGCTTCACTGAGGAGGTCGAGATTTGTATCAACAGAGTTTATGACAGCGAGACTGGCGCCTGTTTGTGCAGCCTTTTTAATGTTTATGCCGATTGGTGAATATCCGTAAAGGGCATCGAATCCAACAGTAAGAATGCCCTGGGCAGCTTCAATAATATCTATAGATTCGGACCCAAGGGCAAGGTCCAGAAAATTGTCAAGGTCATCACCGAGCTCTATCATAAGTGAGGATGCAATGTTTTCAGAACCGGTGAGGCTACGGATGAACTTTTGTGCTAAAAAGAGGTCTTCGTTGGATAGTTGAGGTGAAACGAGAAACATACAGTCCTCGGGTTTGACCCCTTTCAGTTTATCGGCTGCTGATGAAATTGCCTGATCCCATGAAATATCGTTATACCCCATAGGGGTCATCTCCATCGGTACCCCATAGCGAAGCGGGCTATGAACATATTCCGGAACAGCAAACCGCCCTTTTACGCATAGAAGGCCATGATCTATCGCTGAATCATAGTCAGGCAGAACATCAATCACCTCATTATTTTTCACCTGGAGTTGGAGCTTGCAGCCTACAGCACAGTAATTGCATGTAGTAGCAACCTGTGTGTCAGGCTTTCCATACCATTTGCTTACCTTAACGCTCAATGCACCGGTGGGACATGCACTTACACAGGCTCCGCAGAATTCACATCCTGATTCGAGGTGTGTCCGGTCAAAGGCAGGGCCGATCGTAGTAAGTCTCCCGCGCTGCTTGAAGCTCAATGTCCCGTTCATGCGGACGCTATTACAGACTCTCACGCAACGTCCGCAGAGTATGCAGAGGTTGTAATCGCGATCATAGAAAGGATCGTTTTTCTCAACAGTAAAACCCCTGTAATAAACAGGATAAGAGGTTTCAGTCAAACCTATACTTTCGGTAATCTGCTGAAGCTCGCAACGGTTGTCATTGGGACAGTAACGACAGCCCGTAGTTACACCTACTTTACGGATTGTGCCCTGAAAATCTTTGCATTCATCCTGTTCTGTGCAGAAGAGGCAGCTTGCAGGATGTTCGCTCAAAAGAAGCTTAAGCACCTCCTGCCTTAAACTTCTTATTTCCGCAGTATCCGTCCGGATAACCATGCCGTCTTCTACAGGTGTCGTACATGAAGTAGGAAAGCCCCTTAAACCATCTACCTCAACAACACAAAGCCGGCAGGCACCGTATGACGGCAAATGCTCCAGCGTACACAGTGATGGGATAAAGATGTTGTTCATCCTGGCTGCCTGAAGCACGGTAAAGTTTGGTTGGATTGCTATCTTTCTGTTATCAATTGTAATTTGAATGGTCTTTTCCTTTGTCATGATTTTTTCTCCGCAGTCCTGATAACGATTGCATCACCGGCGATTGCCTCAAATCTGCATACTTCGTAGCATGAACGGCACTTAATACATTTCGTTGCATCGAGGTTATGAGGCTCAGACCTTGGTCCTGATATTGCCCCTGTTGGGCAAGCTCTTACACAGGACTGGCAACCAGTGCATTTTTCCTTGATAACCCTGTATTCAATGAGATCTTTACAGACAACTGCCCTGCAACGTCCATCCTTTATGTGCTCAAGATACTCATTTCTAAAGTAACGAAGCGTTGTAAGGACAGGGTTCGGGGCAGTCTGACCCAAACCGCAAAGAGCACCTTTCTTTATCGTATCACCCAGCGTCCGAAGCGTCATCAGATCTTCCGGCATGCCTTCACCATGCGTTATGCGCTCCAGTATCTCAACCATATGGCGGGTTCCCACACGGCAAGGGACACATTTGCCGCAGGACTCTTTCTGGGTAAAATCAAGGAAATATTTTGCCACATCAACGATACAAGTATCATCATCCATGATAATAAGGCCACCTGAACCCATGATGGAGCCGGCAGAAGCCAGCGATTCATAATCTACAGGAAGGTCGAGAAATTCTTCCGAAAGACATCCTCCGGACGGCCCGCCTGTCTGGATTGCCTTGAAGGTTTTTTGCACCCCACCGCCTATGTCGAAGATGATCTCCCTGAGCGTTGTGCCGAGCTGCACCTCGATAAGGCCGGGCCTGCGTACCTTGCCCACAAGAGAAAACGTCTTGGTTCCCCTATTCCCTTCCTTGCCGAACCTGTTATACCATTCTGCTCCGTTTCGGAGGACATTCGGGAGTGTTCCCATGGTTTCAACATTATTAATTATGGTCGGGCATCCGAAAAGTCCTGCTATGGCAGGAAATGGCGGGCGTGAACGCGGCATTCCACGTTTGCCTTCAATGGATGCAATTAATGCCGTTTCTTCGCCGCACACAAAGGCTCCTGCACCTTCCTTGATCTTAATATCAAAACCGAATTTAGAGCCGAGTATATTACTGCCCAGCAAATTATTTTCTTTCATCTGTTTTATGGCGGTTTTCAAACGCTCGATCGCAAGGGGATATTCAGCCCTTATGTAGACAATGCCCTTGCTCGCACCTATGGCATATCCTGCAATGAGCATTCCTTCGAGCACCGCATGGGGGTCTGACTCAATGAGCGATCTGTTCATGAAAGCACCGGGATCTCCCTCGTCTGCATTACAAATCAGATATTTTTGCTCACCTGGCGCACCCCTGCAGACAGTCCATTTCCTGAAAGTCGGGAAACCTGCCCCTCCTCTGCCGCGCATACCTGCCTGCCGTACAACGCCTATGACATCCTCCGGCGTCATCTGGAGGGCTTTCACAATGGCCTGATATCCGTCAGTTGCAAGGTACTGGTCAATATCTTCAGGATCAATGAGTCCGCAATTTCTGAGAACTACCCTTACCTGCGGTTTTAACATGGGCAGTTCATAGAAAGGAGGTATATTGTGGAAGCTATTGTCTCCAAAATGACCTATTGCAGCTTTAGCAAAGGGCACTCCATCAACAAGATGCGATTTTAATACGTTGGTAAGCAGCTTGGGGGTCATATTTGAGTAGCTCACCCGAGGCTGTTCCGGCATCTTGATATCAACAAGGGGCTCAAGATAACAGGGGCCTATGCATCCAACCTGTATTATCCTTGCCTTCAAATTGTTATTCTTTAGGAACCTCTCAATTTCCGAGATCAGTTCAAGAGCCCCGGCAGCCCTTCCACATGATGCGGCGCCAACGTATATAAGCGGTACTTTATTGTTCCGCAATTCTTCCCATTTCTTTTTTGCCGATTTAATTTTCAATTTTAATTTATTCATATTGTTTTAATAGCTCCGATAATTTGTTTACGGTCATTCTGCTGTAAATATCAGCATCAACTTGAACCACAGGAGATAATGCGCAGCATCCTAAACAGGCAACCCGCTCCAGGTCAAAACGTTTATCCGGGGTAGTTTCACCGCAGCCTACGCCCAGTTCACGTTCCAGCATGTCAAGCAAGGTAGCACCACCTCTTACGTGGCAGGCAGTCCCGAGACAAACCTTTATTGAGTGTCTGCCGGGCGGATTGAATCGAAACTGTGCATAAAAAGAGGACACACCAAAAATCTGGTTTTCTGTAATGCGGAGGTGTCTGGAAATCATTTTTACCGATTCAGGTGCCACATAACCATAATGTTTCTGGACATCCTGAAGAATCGGTATAAGCTGATCCGGCTTTCGTTCATACTTTTCAAAAATGAATTCAATCTTTTCAGGCATAAATTCTCCCCTTGTAGATCACGCGCCAGCGTGAAAGCATTAGAACCAATAAATTGTTGTTTACTGATCCGATTAAATTAACCTGTTTCTTTGCAAGGGAGTACGCTTGATAAAAAGGCTTCTTTACCTTTTATCATAATAAACCCCCTTTTTCTTCTTTTACAATACTTAATAAATCGCAAAAATTATGTCAAGAGATTTCTAAATAAATTTTTAAGAAAAATGAATCTTTTGTTAATAAAAAAGGCATGGTCGAATTGACCCTGCCTTGGTAATTGATTATTTATGATTACTTTGTGAATCTTCTCCTTATTGCCACAAGACCGGCAAGACCAGGGGCAAAAAGAAACAATGAGGAAGGAAGGGGCACAGACGACGCGCCTGATACGGATACATCATCAAGGGCATAATAGGACGGATCATTACGAAACGCAAATGTCATATCTGTAGCGCTGTCCGTGGCTGTAAAATTAAACTGATACTTTGATTAATGGGAATACATGTTACATACAGGCAGGTGGAAAAAATCACCGAGCATAAAACATTTGTTTTATGCTCACCTTTTTGCTACTATGTAAATAGTCAATTTTATTGACTTATTGTTTCAGTATTTAAGGGTGTTTTCTGTTTATCTTATGGAAACACAAATAAAATGCGGTTATATATGCAAGGTATCGATTGATAAACAACCGGTCGGTATACAACCAGCGAGTTCCGTGAGTTTGTAGTATGTCTATACTCTACACTACACACGGAATACATTAAGAAAAATATCTGTGATTAACAGGAGGATATATACCCATGTGGAACTGGAAACTGATGCATGAAGATAAAGAGATTGTTTGTTACTGTGATATAGACAGCATAAACGATCCGGTAGAGGACGAAGATGGTTTTTACAGTTCAGTAGAGTGCTATCGGGCAATACCCGAAAGAGTCGCGGCATGGATGTCTATTTTCTTTAAAAATAAGAAAGAAATCAGGCATTACGTTGAGCAAAGGGGAAAAGCAGGTCTTGCGGTGGAAGGTTACAAGGATTTTAATAATATTCTTTGTCTTATCGATATAGATTCTGAAAAAATGCTGTACAGAGTGATTCCGGCTATAGATTATGATGACAAAAACAATGAACTGGGCCAAGCAAAAGTTTTAGACATTGAGGGCCAAACCCTGCTTAAAGGTATGAAAGGAGACTGGTCTCCTATACAACCTGGAAAAACACATAAGGCCATACAGGCCCTATTTAAATTTGTATACACTAATCATCGCGTATGATTTTCTTGATTGTGAGGAGAAGCGATATACCTATACTTACGATAGTGCCGATAATTAAAAATGTTTTTTGATAAAACCATACGCTGTTGGACTCGGTGGCATCAATTCTTGTTATGGCAGGCATAATGACCGGAACTGCAAAAATACCTATCAAAAGAACAATTGAGAGAAGAACGGCGCTTTTCTTCACAAATATGGAGAAATTAATTAGAAATTGCTGAATGATATCGAGCCTTTTAAGACTAAGCTCTAAATTGTTTAACTCTGCAGAAAGCTCTTCAGAAAATGTTTCAAATTCAGTAAACTGTTCCTCAGGTAGAAATTTCATATTGTTTAAGATCTGATCTATTTCCTTACCGGCATGCGCTAACTGCTTCCGGCAGGAATTTATAAGTCGCGGGTAATGGTAGCGTTTGACAAAAACCATATGCCGTTCAATCCGGCCGTTAAGTTGAGAAAGCTGTTCGGAAAGGTCTTTCTTTCGCTCTTTTATGTGGTTTTTACATATCGTGATGATGGAATTGCTGTAAAATATGATGTCCATATAACTGAAATAACTGTCTGACTCAAGCATATTTTTTGTTTTCAACAAAAACGATTGGGTTTCCATAATTCCGTGCTTATCAAGCATTTTTTTTGATTTATTAATCTCTTCCTCTGCTGCCTGGAAAATAGATTTTGCATTCTCTCTTGCTGCATTATAGAGTACCGACAACTGAGGATTTATTATATCGCTGTAAGGCGCAAGATCAGGATCAATTAAAGCATATATAAAGTATACCCTGTTGTATTGAATAAGTTTTATAAGTCTCTGAATGGCCGACTTTTCTTTGTTTTGATAAAATCTCAATACAACATCCAGGTATACAGCATCATTGCAACCTGGGTTCAGCAATAAGATATTATTAATCTTTTTTTGGGCATCGTCATAGTCGCCATTAAATATATAGATACGTGAAAGTAAAAGGAGTAGAAATATTTTTTGCGCGTTAGAGGCGGCATAAAGAAGTGCTTTGTTAAAACAGCGTTCCGCCTTCAGAAGATCATTTTTTTCCATTTGAAGATATCCTGTCGCACAATATATCCGATAATCTTCAGGATCACTTTTCAGTTCTTTATTGAGGATTGATTCTGCCCTGTTCAGGTCCGAAACGCGCAAGGAGTCCTGGGCAAGCCATGCCATGCCCCCATCGCTCTCTCCCTTGCTTTCTTTTATCTTGTTCCATTCTTCCTTTGTAGTGTCCCATATGGTCCTGAAAAACCGGAGTTGAAAAACCCTTTTGAGCTCGAAGAATCCAAGGTGTGCCATTATAACAGATTTACTCGAATACTTATCGTCGCTGCGTATAGGTATATCAAAATTAGTCCCATCAGCAATGAGGTATTTAAAAAAGAGTTCGTTTATTTCCTCAATAGAAAGATACCCCAAGCCTTCCAGGGCGTTAGTAATTTCCGGCAGCTTCTTAGAAGGGCAATCGACAGGCTGGTGGCTTTTGCCTCCACAATAATAACATGGCAAAAATTCTCCCTGTACAATTTTTTGTCTATACAGAAACAGAGTGGAATGGTCTTTCTGTCCTTTCTCATTGGAAGTAACTTTGTAAAAAACCCGGTTTGAAGGTCCTTTCAGCATTGAAGTTGTTGAAAAATCAATATATTTTTTGATTAACTCATAGGCATCAGAGGAAATATAAATTTCCCCGGGGTTAATATCCTCCCAATTGCCACCTATAGCTTGATCTTTTATTTTATCTTTTGACAAAAAAGAACTGGCATCGATAATTATTTGAACAGGGATAAAAGTGTCTTTATTTTTTTCTAAAAACATTTCTTTTAAGAATTGCAATATTCTTTCCGCTACGATATAAGCAAACGAGCTTTCTTTCATGGTTAATAAGATGGATTTATCTGCAAGGAACTGTTCTTCTTTTTTCTCCTGTTTCCAGAATCTGCCTTTCCCCTCAAGTAAGCCATCCCATATCTCATTGAAATCATCTTCGCATAGTTTCCATAGTGGCTTCAAAAATAACATTGTATCGATTACAGGGTTAAGCTCAACATCATTATCCCAGACAACCTTATAGGCAATCAGGCCGGTTGGCATGTTCATTTTATTACTGCCGGTTATTAATTCAAAGTGGACTAAGGGTATGTGTTTAGTAAGTTCATACACTTCCTGTGATATATAAATCTGACCACCATTAGACATATTTGTCAGCTTCGAAGCAACATTCACAACATCCCCGTAAATGTCTTTTTCTTCTACAATTACATTCCCATAATGTATGCCTATTCTCACATGTACCTTATCCTGCTCGTTTTTCCCATTATTGTAAATGTAGAATTGCTGCTGCATTTTTATTGCCGATTTAAATGCCTCTATGGGACTGATAAAAGAAGCCATTACAGAATCGCCTAAAGCCTTAATTAGTTTACCGCCATATTCATTGATTATAGGCGTAGCAATTTCGTAGTGATCCTGCAACATTGTCCTGCCGGCTTTGTCTCCGTATTTTTTAAAATAATCTGTTGAACCGACCAAATCCGTAAAGAGTACAGCTATGTTTTTTATCGGCTCATCAGTATACAACTCAAATAAGGATGGCAAATCCATGTGAAAAGTTTTTTCTTTTGTCGGGGCATACAAATCCATATCTATCCATAAACATTATCGCCGGATTCTGTTCCGCCTTTAGGAAAAATCTCCCTTTTATCAAAAATATTCCTATTTCCCGTGCAGTATGATATAGATAAACTTATGTTACAGGAATGTTCTATCCCCTCTTATCGGGAGGGAAGAAATGGTGAAGCCACCATTTCTTTATCAGGGCATATATCAATAGACAGTATCGGGAGTATACTGAACGAGATTATGCCTTTCCTTGATGAAAAACTTCCTACAAGGCTTGTAATAGACCTCGCACATGTCGATTATCTGGATAGTTCAGGTGCACTCATGCTTATTGAGATGGAAGAGAAGGTTAAGGCAAAATCGATACCCTTTGAGTTAATCAACATATCCGATAAAACAAAAGAGATGTTGTCTCTGATCAACCGTGATGCCCTGAGGACAACGCCGCTTATCAGTGAAAAGAGGACAACGGGCATCATCGAAAAAATCGGTGAGGAAAGTATTCTTTTTTATAATGATATCATAGAGGTAATAACATTCGGGGGACAGCTTGTTTTAGAAATTATCTATTGTATACTTCATCCTCGCTCGGTCAGATGGGGAGATGTAATACTTTACATGAAAAAAATCGGCGTTGACGGACTCCCTATAATAGGTCTTATAAGCTTTCTACTCGGCCTTATTCTTGCGTTTATGTCTGCGCTGCAACTCAAACAGTTCGGCGCCAATATATATGTACCTGCCCTTTTGAGTGTTGCAATGGTACGGGAACTTGGGCCCATAATGACAGCAATACTCGTGGCCGGCAGGTCAGGTTCTGCCTTTGCCGCAGAGATCGGCACCATGAAAGTAAACGAAGAGGTGGATGCCCTCATTACAATGGGCTTTAATCCTACAAGATTCCTGGCTATACCGAAAGTTTTTGCTTCCGTTGTAGTTCTCCCTTTTCTCACCATGTTTGCAGATGTTTTTGCCATTGCAGGGGGCTTGTTAATCGGAATTATGGTGCTTGACCTTACAGTCTACACATATATAAATCAAACAATAAAAGCAATAGATTTGTTTAATATTGTTATGAGCATTATTAAGTCCATGGTTCTTGCAATACTTATAGCCGGCATTGGCTGTCAGAGAGGATTTACAGTAAGAGGCGGGGCTCAGGGTGTAGGGAATGCCACAACTTCTGCAGTTGTAGCAGGCCTGTTTCTCATAATTGTGGTTGATTCGATTTTTGCAATAGTGTTGAATTATATATGATACCAGATATAGACATACAGAAATCAGGATATGGGAATCAGGATATGGGATTTGGAACACAGGCCCAGGCCCCGATCATACGCGTTGAACGTCTCAGGGCAGGTTTCGGGACAAACACTGTTCTTGAAGATGTAAGCTTTGAGGTCTCCACGGGAGAAATTTTCATTATTCTGGGCGGGAGTGGGTGTGGAAAATCAACACTACTGAAACACATGATCGGGCTGCACGAACCTGTTTCTGGAAGAGTATTTATAAATGGGATTGACATAACCATTGCCGAAGATAAGGAAATAATGCAGCTGAGAAGAGAAACAGGGGTTCTATTTCAATCGAGCGCACTTTTTGGTTCTATGACACTGTATGAGAATGTAGCGCTCCCGCTGCAGGAATTTGCTCATCTTCCCCGGGAATTGATAGATCTTATTGTCAAGATGAAGTTGGGCTTGGTAGGGCTTGAAGGGTACGAAAATCACCTTCCGTCGGAATTATCGGGCGGCATGAAGAAAAGAGCAGGCATTGCAAGAGCTATGGTATTAGACCCCAACGTACTCTTTTTTGACGAACCTTCTGCCGGGCTTGACCCTGTTACCTCAGCCGAGCTTGACATGCTGATAAAGAACATCAATAAAGGAATCGGTACAACAATGGTTATTGTAACCCATGAGCTTGAATCTATTTTTAGCATTGCACACAGAATTATTATGCTTGATAAAACTAAAAAAGGTATAATAGCAGAAGGCAATCCCTGGGACCTGAAGGAACACTCCACAGATCCCAGAGTGAAAACGTTTTTTAACAGACAGGTAATGGAACACAAAAATAAAGGGATGTAAATGGCAAGGAAGAAACCTGTTTTCACTGTCGGTATTTTTATTATTGTAGGCATCATTGTGGGTGTAAGCGGAGTAGTATGGGTAGGTGCTTCTAAATATTTTCAGAAAGGCTCTATTTATGTGACGTACTTTGATGAGTCGGTTCAAGGATTACAGATTGATTCAAAGGTCAAATACCAGGGTGTGGATATAGGCTGGGTAACAAAGATAGGGGTTGCGCCGGACAACAAGCTTGTCGAAGTAACTATGAAGATTAATTTTAAGGGCGACCTGGAACATAATTCTGTTGCAAAGCTTGAAATGGCAGGCATAACAGGTATGGTTTTCGTCGGGCTAGAAAGATTTAAGGCCACACAGGTAAAATTAACACCGAGAATAGATTTTAAAACTGATTATCCGGTGATACCTTCAATGCCTTCGGAGATCCAGCAGATATTTATCGGTATACATTCAGTAGTTGAAAAGGCAAAGCAAATTGATTTCAGAGGTATCTCAGACCAGATTAAAGATACTTCAAAAGCCATAGAGAACTTAGTAAACGATAACAGAATGAAAAATTTCATGTCGAGCATGACAAATGTTGCTGCCAATCTCGAGAAAGCATCCGGTAGGATTGCTGATATGATGGAAAAAGGTGGTAAAATAGACGATATTCTTATTGAAGCAAGGAGTGCTATTTCCGATGCAAAGAAAGTAATTTCCAAGGTAGACGGAGAAATAGAAGCAATGAAAATTTCAGAAACCGCCGGGAAAGCAAACCAGTTAATAAATAACATGGCAAGAAAGACTCAGGAGATATCTACTGAGATTCAGGCTACCAGCGAAAACTTAAGACGTGCTTCGGAAACTCTCGAGAACCTGCTGGACAGATTGCAGGCTGATCCGTCGGAAATAATTTTCAGCAATCCGCCATCGGGGAAGTAAGAAGGATGACAAGGTGAAGTGATGGAAAAAGAAGAAAGGCTGGCCATGAAAAAAAATACTATTGGCGGCCTCGGGAAAATTGGCATACTTTTGTTGTTTGTGCTTATTATTGCAGGTTGTTTTTCAAGGTCGAAACCGGCCTATACTATAGATCGCTATATGTTCGAGTATACACCGCCTGCTATTGGGGGTCTTATCGCTCTAGCCGAATCGATAAAGGTCGAGCTATTTTTCGTGAATCAGTCTTTCAATACCCGGTCAATGGTTTATAAACCGCATCCATTTAAATTTATGACATACAATTACAGCCAGTGGAGAGTTAATCCTGCCGATATGGTAACAGACTATCTTCTCCGCGATCTACGTAATACCAATATATTTCAGGCAGTTTTTTCTCATCACGACATAGAAAAAACCAGATTTATCATTGAAGGTCAGATAGAAGACTTTTTAGAAACAGCCGATAAGAATGATGTGAATGCAATTCTTTCCGTAAATATTACATTGCTCGATACTTACCGGAAAGAGATTAACAAAAGGATTGTATTTCAAAAACAGTATAAGTTTCAGGAAAAGATCAGAGAGCACGCACCCGAAGAATTTGCAAAAGGGATGAGCATTAACATGTCGCGACTTTCAGAACAATTAGTAAAGGATTTCCACAAAGCGATTATGGCTGCAACTGACCTGGCAAGCTCCGGTCAACCCGGCATCAAGCCGGATACTACAACGAGATAAGGCAACAACAATGAAAAGAAAGGAACTTTTAGTAGATTTATTGATCCATGACCTGACGGGACCATTATCAATAGCATCAACAAACATCAACAACCTTATCAACAAAAAAGACAGGTATGGCCCTGTTACAGAGCGTCAGGCAACAACTTTGAATATGGCTTTACGGAACATAAATAAGGCACAGACTATTCTAAACGAAATGATAGAGGTTTACCGTTCGGAAGAAGGTTTGTTCAAAAAAGATTTTTGTTTGATGCAGGATGTTCTCAGGGGCGCTCTTATCGAAGCAATGGATCTGACTAACCCGAACATTGCAGAAAAATTATCCGGCGAAGAGAACTATGATAAATTCCTTAAGATTCTTGAGGATAACGGGGTTAATATCGATATTGCAGGGAAATATAACACATCTTCTTTCTGTCATGACAGGAAGAAGATCCAGCAGATATTGAAAAATATTTTTACTAATGCCCTGAAATATCGCCGGGAAAAGATTTTAATATCGATAAGTGGTGATACAGATATTATCATATCAGTTGAAGATGACGGAGCCGGAATACCAAAGGAAAAACAGGATGATATTTTTAAGCGTTTTTCACGCTCGGAAGATAAAGAACCTAACAACCTTAGAGGTCTCGGATTCGGCCTTTCATGTGTAAAAACTATTGTCGAAACAATGAGCGGAACCATTACACTATCAAGCAAGGAAGGAGGGGGATCGTGTTTTACAATACGGATTCCATCTCTTTAGAATAAAAAAAACAAATAAGGAGGAATATTTTATGACTGAATCAATTTTAAACGGTAAATCGATACTTGCAGTTGATGATGAGCCTGATGTTTTGACGGTTCTCGAAGAAGAGATTATGGATGCCTGCCCGCAATGCAAATTAGATAAGGCTACCACATATGAAGAGGCGCTAAAAAAGCTGGAATCCAATCATTACGACCTTGTCATTCTTGATATTATGGGGGTCAACGGTTTTATACTTCTTAATATTGCTGTGAAGAAAAATTTAAAAGTTGTAATGCTTACCGCCCGTGCATTGAGTGCCGATGCCTTGAAACAATCATATGAAAAAGGAGCCCGGGCGTACCTGCCAAAGCAAAAACTCGGAGAAATGGTTCCTTATCTTGAAGACGTGCTGAAATATGAATTTGAACCCGGTTGGAAAAGACTCTATGAAAAAATGCATGATTTCTTTACAGAAAAATTCGGGGCAGATTGGAAAAGTAAACAGGATTAAACGTCGCTAATGGGTAAAAAGTTCCTCTTATCATATCCATTGAAAATGATGGGGGCAGGAATGTCACAGGAAAAACAGGATGACATTTTTGAGCGTTTTACCTGCTTGGAAGACATAGGGCATAACAACATGAAAGGTCTCAGATTCGGTCTTTCATGTGTAAAAACATTGTGGAAACAATGAACGGGATTATTGTATTGTCAAGCAAGAGGGGGGCCGTGTTTTACAATACGGATTCCATCTCTTTAGAATAAAAAACAAATAAGGAGGAATATTTTATGGCTGAGTCAATTTTAAACGGTAAATCAATACTTGCAGTTGATGATGAGCCTGATGTTTTGACGATTCTCGAAGAAGAGATTGTAGATGCCTGCCCGCAATGCAGCTTTGATAAAGCCATCACATATGAAGATGCGGCAGAGAAGCTGGAATCTAATCATTACGACGTTGTTATCCTTGATATTATGGGGGTCAACGGTTTTAGTCTTCTTGATATTGCTGTAAAGAAAAATTTAAAAGTTGTAATGCTTACTGCCCGCGCATTGAGTCCCGATGCCTTGAAACAATCACATGAAAAAGGGGCCCGGGCTTACCTGCCGAAAGAGAAGCTCGGGGAAATAGTGCCTTTCCTTGAAGACGTGCTGAAATATGAATTCGAAACCGGATGGACAAAACTCTTTGAAAAATTACATGGTTTTTTTACAGAAAAATTTGAATCAGATTGGGAAAAAAAGACAGGACTGAACTGGCGTGAATGGGGAAAGTCCTCTTGAATGTAATAACATAGATTAACAGTTGTTTGTTCTTTTGCTAAAGGGGATTGCGTCGTCCGTTTGAATCTATGATTAAGAACGGGTTGAACCGTGTATCATAGTCATAGTAGTCAATACCTTCGCGGCATTTAAGGAACCGTACTATCTGATAAGTCGCAGGTGTTAATACAGCTTCATATGCTGACTTTACAAGCCATTGGGTTACAACGGCATTCACAAGCCCTGATACAGGAATGACTCCTGCAAATGCGAGCACTATAAATACCAGAGAATCCAGCCCTTGCCCGATAAGTGTCGAACCGATAGTCCGGGTCCACAGCCATTTACCTTTTGTTGCACACTTCATTTTTGCAAGCACGTAGGAGTTTGCAAACTCTCCTATCAGATAAGCAATAAAAGATGCAACCAGCAATCGCGGCGTATAACCCAGGATACGTTCATACGCAACCTGCCCATCCCAGAATGAAGCTGCAGGCATAATCTGTCCAAGCCAGATAGCAACTACCGAAAAGAGGTTGCATAAAAAACCCAGCCAGATTACACGGCGGGCCATCTGGTAACCATATACCTCGGTGAGTACATCGCCGAAAATGTAACTTATCGGGAAAATGATTATAGCTGCAGGCATGACAAGACCGAATATGTTTATCAGTTTTACAGCAGTAATATTAGATGTGATAAGGCAAGCCGTAAACATAACTGCAACCAGCACAAACCAGAAAGAATATCCTGTATCCGTAGTCTTTTTCTCAGACATGTGTATCAAATTAGCTCAACAGTAAGGATAATTCAATGAAAAAATATGCAATTCACGACACTCAATCGCAGGAGGATACCCGTATTTGCCCATTACCTTAATAAAAGAATCTGTTTAAATACAACTCCTGAAGATGATATAAGAATCTCGAACCGGTTGATGGAAAAAATGGAATCTGCCATAGATTGCATGTTATATTACAAATATAAATTATTCAAATCTTTATAGATTAAAGGACTATGAATTTGGAAATCATTAATAATAAGGTGCCGTTATCTAAATTGGCAAACAATTTTTTGCTTTTCATCGTTACTTGCGGGTTCATTGGTTATCTGCCTGGTGCACCTGGGACATATGCATCAATTCTCGGATGTTTTATTTTATATTTCTTTACTTTCAGTTCTGTTTTCGGAAACATAATCTTTGTTTGCTGCCTGACCGTGTGCTCAATTGTTTGTATCAATCTTCTGAAATACGACGATGATGATCCTTCCTATATATCAATAGATGAGCTTGTGGGCATGTTTGTTACTATGGCTGGGCATAAGATAAACCTCTTGAACATCATTAGCGGTTTTATTCTCTTCAGGTTTTTTGATATAATAAAACCGTTCCCCATACGGCATGTTGAGCGTTTTAAAAAAGGTTATGGTATTGTTGCCGATGATGTGCTTGCCGGTATTTTTGCAAACCTGCTTATGTATTTAGGATACATGATTTTTAAATCATAAGGAGAATAATTTAACATAGTTAGTGACTTATGATGAAGCTGGAAGAGAAAATTGGATTGATATTAAAAAAAAGCAACTTTAAGGTTGCCACAGCCGAATCGTGCACCGGCGGGCTTGTTGCGAACAGGATTACCAATATAAGCGGTGCATCAGAATACTTTGAAGCTGGTTTTATAACATACAGCAACCGTGCAAAAACACTTTTTCTTGCTGTTCCGGAAGAAGCTATTATGAAAAACGGCGCTGTGAGCCATGACGTTGCTTTGCTGATGGCAGAAGGTGTAAGACGGGCAACAGAAACGGACATAGGACTTTCCGTAACAGGCATTGCAGGCCCCACAGGTGGCACGCTTGAAAAACCTGTTGGAACTGTTTATATTGGCATCTCCTCTAAAACCGGGAACTTTGTGCGTCACTTTCGATTCAACGGAGACAGAGAGGAGATAAAAAAACAGACTTCCGATGCTGCATTGATGTTTGTGCTTGATTTTCTTGAGGGTAGGCTAATATGAGGGCATTTTTAGCAATTGAGATTTCTGATGATGTTAAAAAGTACCTTAAAACCGTAATAAAATCTATGGCTCCACACATTGACGGGGTAAAATGGGTAAATGAGGCAGGCCAGCATATAACGCTTAAATTCTTTGGCGAAATTGAAGAAAAAAAGGCATGGCAGATAAAAGAGTCAATGTTGTACATAGAGGAGAAATATAGCCCGTTTGATGTAACAATACGAGGCATCGACGCTTTCCCGGACAGGAGGAGAGCACGGGTTATCGTCATCACGTTAGAAAATGGGGTTGACAACATAATAAACATATACAATTATATAGAGGAAAGTATTTTGACTCTCGGTATTGAAAAAGAAAAAAGACCGTTTACTCCGCATATCACATTGGGGAGGAAGAAAATATCTGCACCCTTGCCTGATAAGGTGATTAAAGACTTAGAAAGGATAAGCTTTGTTGCAGGTTCCGTAGTACTTTTCAAGAGTACGCTGAGGCCGGAAGGCGCACTGTATACACCGGTATGGGAATTAAAGCTATGAGGCTGTAAAGAATAATCGGTAAAACAAAACCGTTAAAGGCACGAGACACTTTGAGTGTTCTTATGAATAAAGCAAAATGATATCCGGTCAATCCCACCAAATACGTGATGGACGCATGACCGAAACAAAGGGAGGTATTAAGAGGTGAAAGAAGAAGAAAACAAGACAAGGGCAATAGATATGGCAGTATCTCATATCGAGAAGCTTTTCGGTAAGGGCTCCATTATGAAGCTGGGAGAAAAACCCATTGAAGCAGTGCCTGTCATACCCACAGGTTCTATTGCATTGGATGTCGCACTTGGAGTGGGCGGCCTGCCAAGGGGCAGAGTCATCGAAATATTCGGCCCGGAGGCATCCGGCAAAACAACACTCGCCTTACAGGTTGTGGGGGAAATACAGAAAATTGGGGGAGCAGCGGCATTTATTGACGCAGAACATGCACTGGATGTTGCTTATGCAAAAAAGATAGGTGTAAAAACTGACGAACTCCTTATTTCTCAACCGGATACCGGCGAACAAGCTCTTGAAATTACGGAGATTCTTGTAAGGAGCGGGGGCATCGATATTGTTGTAATTGACTCTGTTGCCGCCCTTGTGCCAAAGGCAGAGATCGAGGGGGATATGGGCGACGCCCATATGGGTTTGCAGGCACGGCTTATGTCCCAGGCATTGCGGAAACTCACCGCAACTATAAGTAAATCAATGACTACCGTCATATTTATAAATCAGATCAGGCAGAAAATAGGGATAATGTTCGGAAACCCTGAGACCACAACAGGTGGAAACGCATTGAAATTTTATTCTTCTGTAAGGCTTGATATAAGGAGAATAGCCTCCATTAAAGACGGTCAGGAGGTTGTCGGGAGCAGGACAAGGGTAAAAGTTGTAAAGAATAAAGTTGCCCCGCCTTTTAAAGAAGCTGAGTTCGATATTATATTCGGGCAGGGCATATCAAGAGAAGGAGATCTGGTCGACCTTGGTGTTGAGGCAGGTATTGTTGAAAAGAGCGGAACATGGTATTCATACGGAGACTTACGGATTGGACAGGGCAGAGAAAATGCCAAGGATTACTTGAAAAAGCACGAAGAGGCAGCTAACGAGATTTATGGAAGGATACTTGCCTATTACGAATTAAAGAAGGGTGAAGCGTGACATCAAAGGAAATACGGAAGAAGTTTTTAGATTATTTTTCATCAAATGGCCATACTGTTGTGCCAAGTTCATCTCTGGTGCCGGACAAGGACCCCACACTCCTGTTCGTCAACGCCGGCATGGTACAGTTCAAAAATACATTTCTCGGGATTGAAAAAAGACCATACAGCACTGCAACCACATGCCAGAAGTGCGTGCGTGCCGGCGGCAAGCATAATGATCTTGAGAACGTGGGGAAGACGTTGCGGCACCACACCTTTTTCGAAATGCTTGGGAATTTCTCTTTCGGTGATTATTTCAAAAAAGAGGCTGCAGCCTATGCATGGGAATTTCTAAAAGGTGTTCTCAATCTTGATGAGAGCAAAATGTGGATTACGGTATACGAAAAAGACGATGATGCCCCAAAGTTCTGGAAAGATATCGGGGTCAGAGAAGATAGAATAGTCAGGCTTGGTGAAAAAGACAATTTCTGGTCTATGGGGGATGAAGGCCCCTGTGGTCCCTGCTCGGAGATTATCTATGATCTTGGCGAAGGAGTGGGTTGCGGAAAGCCCTCATGCAAGGTGGGCTGCGATTGCGACAGGTATCTTGAGATCTGGAATCTTGTATTCATGGAATTCGACAGGGCAAAGGACGGCTCGATGAAGAAATTACCCCGTCCCTCCATAGATACAGGTATGGGCCTTGAAAGAATTTGTTCGGTACTCCAGGGGAAGACTAGTAATTATGAAACAGACCTGTTCAGTCCTATTCTTGCAAAGATCGGAGATATTGCAGGATGTGCATATGGCAATGATAAAAAGACGGATATTGCCATGAGGGTTATAGCAGACCACATAAGAGGCGCAACCTTTATAATAAACGACGGGGTCATGCCTTCAAAAGACGGCAGAGGCTACGTTCTGAGAAGGATTATACGTCGGGCATTAAGGTACGGCAAAAAAATCGGTATAGAAAAAGAATTTCTCCACAAACTTTCCGCATCTGTTGTAGATATGATGGAGGATGTATACCCTGAAATCAAAGGCAACCATTCTTACATAGTACGTGTCCTGAAGGGCGAAGAAGAGAGGTTTATTGAAACCTTGAGTATAGGCATGAGGGTATATGAAGAGATTGCCGATGAAATAAAATCAAAAGGCGGGCACGTCATACCCGGTGATCTTGTCTATAAACTCTACGACACACATGGTTTTCCCATAGATATTACAAAAGAGATAGCAGAGGAAGACGGCCTTTCTGTTGATATGTCAGGCTTTGAACAGGCACTCAGAGAACAAAAGCAAAGATCAAGGACCGGCTCAAAAATAAAGGGCGAGACTATTGACGAAATATACTCTTCAATATTGAAAACAGATACAAAAAACATCTTTGTCGGATATGAAAGTCTTGAGGCAGACAGCACAATTTTAAATATTGTGAAGGAACAGGGTATAGTCAAAGAACTTTGTGAAGGCGAGGAAGGAAGGATGTTTTTCGATATAACACCTTTTTATGCCCAGAGCGGTGGTCAGGTTGAGGATGAGGGGACTATTGAAACATCTGCCGGAAAAGCAAGGGTTATAGACGTTGAAAAGATAAAGGAAGACCTTTTTTCGCATAAAGTTGTAGTTGAAGGCGGAGTGCTAAGGAAGGGCGATAAAGCTCGCTTATCGGTTGACAAAAACAGGCGCAAATCTGTGGCAAGAAACCATACTTCTACTCACCTCCTCCAGTATGCATTGAGGCAGGTATTGGGGACACATGTAAAACAGTCAGGCTCCCTTGTGGAAAAGGACAGACTAAGATTCGATTTTACCCATTTTCAGCCCATAAGCAATGAAGAAATTGCACAGGTTGAAGACATAGTTAACAAAAAAATCATGGAATGCTCAGATGTCGTTACCGACATTAAAACACGGGATGATGCGATAAGGGAAGGCGCAACTGCCTTATTTGAGGAAAAATACGGTCAAAACGTACGGGTTGTCGGAATAGCCGATTTCAGCAAAGAACTTTGCGGTGGAACCCATGTGCACAATACCGGAGAAATAGGCAGTTTTTCCATTATGAGCGAAGGCTCTCTTGCGTCCGGTGTAAGGAGAATAGAGGCAGTTACCGGAGAGGCAGCGGTTGCACTCAACAGGGAAAGGAAGGGTACTATCAATGCAATTGCCGAGGTATCCAATATAGAATCTGCAAAGGTCCTGAAGAGAGTTGAAGACATCCTAGAAGAACTGCGGGAAAAAGAAAAAGAAATTGAAAATCTGAAAAATGCAATCATCATATACAGGGTCGATGAGGCATTGCAACATGCCTACGAGAAAGACGGGGTGAGGATTATATCTATCTTTGCTGAAAACGCAAAGGCAGATGATCTGCGGAAGATGACCGATATAATCAGGAGCAAGGCAAAAAGCTGTATTGCGCTCGTAGGAACAAAAGATGAAACCAAAGGAATGCTTGTCGTTGCAGTAAGCAAAGACATTCAGAACATCTACAATGCTGGAAAAATTGTAAAAAAACTTTCAGAAAAGTATAATGGAAAAGGCGGCGGCGGGGCTCAGATTGCACAGGGCGGCGTTCCTGCTGAGGTAATTGCTGATGCAATAAAAGACATACAGGCGGTGATGGACAGCCGGACATGAAGCAATATATCGACAACATAAAGACTGTTAACCTCTTCTCTGCATTACAAGATAACGAGATAGAGGCAATCTCCAGGATAACAACGCTTAAAAACTGCCCTAAAGGTTATTTGGTCTTTCAGGAGGGGGAAGAAGGAGACGCCCTGTACATTGTTGTTAACGGCAAGGTGAAGGTATTAATCTATGATGATGAAGGCAGGGAATATATACTTTATATAATTGGAAAAGACGGTTTTTTCGGAGAACTTTCCCTTATTGATGAACTGCCGAGGTCTGCAAACATTATGACTATTGAAGATTCAACATTTTTAGTCATAAGGAAGGTTGAATTCTCAAAACTACTGATAGATAATCCCACAATTACCATAAGTATATTGAAAACCATGTCAAAAAGATTGAGGGCTGCAGATGAAAGGATCAGAGGACTTGCCTTTTTAAACGTTGAGGGGAGAATTCTGAAATACCTCATAGATTTTGGCGAGAGAACAGGTGTTAAAATAAAAAATTATCTTATTATAGAAAAAGGCCCTTCACAGGTTGAAATAGCCATATCATGCGGATGCGCGCGCGAGACTGTTTCGAGAATGATAAAGAATCTTGTCGAAAAAGGTATCCTCAGTGTTGTAAAGAAACGTTACACCATACAACTCCCGCAAACACCCTCCTAACATCTTAAAAAGCTTGACAAAATAGCCCCTTTTAAATATTATGTGGAAATCGGACTATGAACAAAGCCAATGTATTCCTGATAATCCTCGTTTTTATCATACCTTTTTCTGTATACGCTGATGAACCGCTGATCAAAAAAGGTGAACAGTTAAATATTGAAAAGTGCTTAGAAATAGCCCTGAAAGTTCAACCTGCACTTATGCGTGACAGGTATACAGTCATGCAAAAAGAAGCGCTCCTTGGCCAGACAAAATCGTCTTACTATCCGAAAATTGATGTATCTGCCGGGGTTACACGCAACTTTATTGAAAAACAGACAAATGATCCGATTTTCAAGGGCTCATACCCTTACAATGCATATAATCAAAATAACGGAACTGCCTCCCTTAACCAGATGATCTATGACTTCGGCAGAACACCATCAGAAGTAAAGACAAGAAAGTTTGATCTTGAATCATCCAAGTTTGATCTTGATAACACCACAATCACGGTATCGAACAATGTAAGAACAGCTTATTATGAAGTATTAAGGACAAAAAAATCAAGGGACGTAAATCTTGAAGCAGTTGACCAGAACAGACAACATCTCGAGCAGGCAAGAATACTTTTTACAGCCGGGAAAAAACCAAAGTACGATGTAACAAAAGCTGAACTGGATTTGAGCAATGCCGGACTTAAATTGATTACCGCCGAAAATGATCTGAAGATTGCACAGGTCAAGCTCAACAACGCCATGGGTATTGATGAAACATCGTTTTATAGCATTGAAGACACTCTCTCCTTTCTGGAGTATAACATAACCCTTGAAGATGCGCTTAACAGGGCTTATCAGAACAGGTCGGACTTTAAGTCTCTCATGGCTCAGAAAAACTCTGCCTCAATGGCTGTCAAGCGGTCGCAAAAAGATTACTTGCCAAGTATAAACGGTAAAGCGGCATATAACTTTATAGGAAGCGAATATCCTCTCGGACGGGGTTGGAATGCCGGTGTGGCATTAACGATGAATATTTTTGAAGGCAATTTGACCAGAAATAAGGTTGATGAATCGATTGCAAAGGAGCGGTCTATCGAAGCAAGTATAGAGTCTAAACGGCTTGATATACTGCTTGAAGTAAAACAGGCATATTTAAACCTGTTAAAGGCCAAAGATGCCATTGCCAATACTGAGATACAGGTAAAACAGGCAACGGAAAATCTTGAGATTGCAAAACTCAGATATAGCGCCGGAATTGCAGACCCCCTTGAAGTAACAGATGCCACCGTCTCTTACAGTCAGGCAAAGTTGGCCAATATTGGCGCGCTCTATGATTACAAGATTGCTCAGGCAAACATTGAAAAAGCCATGGGGAATAAATAATGAAAAACAAAAAAGTCACAATAATTGTCGTTGTTATTGTTTTAATTATCATCGGTTACTTTGTTTTATCTAAAAAGAAACCAGAGCCGCCGGCACAATATGCAGTACCTGTCCTTGCAGGAAAGGCTGTGCAGAAAACAATGCCTGTAATAGTCGAAGCAATCGGGTCAGTTGAAGCATATAACAGCGTCACCGTCTATTCCCGTGTAGTGGGGCAACTTCAAAAAATCCATTTTAGGGAAGGGCAGGACGTTCAAAAGGGTGATTTAATTTTTACGTTAGATCCGGCACCATTTAATGAAAAACTCAGAAACACAGAGGCAAAACTTGCGCAGGATACAGCGCAACTAAAATATAACGAAACAGAGGCAAAACGCTATGCCTTCCTCATGGAAAAAGGGGCCGTATCCAAGTCTGACTTCGAAAGCAAACAAACACTTGCAGCTACCCAGGAATCAATCGTCATCTCAGATAAAGCCGATGTGGACAATGCCCGTCTTAATGTAAGTTTCTGTTATATTCGCGCTCCCTTTACCGGCAGAACCGGGGTTTACATTGTCAATGAAGGTACAATGATAAAAGATAACGACACAAAACTTGCAGTTATTAACCAGATAACTCCCATATATGTAAAATTTTCCGTTGCCGAGAAACAGCTTCCCGATATAAGGAAATATATGTCGTCAAATAAACTGAAAGTAAGGGCATCCACACCTGGCTTTCAGGACAGAACACAGGAAGGTATTTTATCGTTTATCGACAATACTATAGACCCCGCAACAGGCATGATCGTCCTTAAGGCAGGTTTCGCCAACAAGGATAAGTTCCTCTGGCCGGGACAGTTCGTAAACATAGTCCTTCAACTTACCGAGGAACCTAATGCAATCGTAGTGCCTTCTGCTGCTGTTCAGATAAGCCAGAACGGATCATACATGTTTGTCGTAAAACCTGACAAAAAAGTAGAATACCGCCTTGTCACAGTTTCCAGAACTATCGGCAACGAAGCAGTCCTGACCAAGGGTGTTGTTGCAGGAGAAACCGTTGTTACAGACGGCCAGTTGAAGCTTCGGGATGGGTTTCCTGTAGAAATCAGGGATTCTCTGGCTCCGCCGACATCCGGCGCACCTGCCAAGCCTGTTGACGCAGCTAATAAAAAATAAAGGCATTTATAAGTGAATCTTTCAGAAATATGGATAAAAAGACCGGTCATGACCATTCTGGTCATGTTCGGCATACTTTTTTTCGGTATCTTAAGCTATATGGCGCTACCGATTAACAACCTTCCGGCCACAGACTTTCCGACTATACAGGTTTCCGCTTCATTGCCAGGGGCAAGCCCCGAGACCATGGCATCATCCATTGCCAAGCCTCTGGAAAAATCCTTTTCAAGCATAGCAGGGTTGACATCCATGTCATCACAGAGTTTTCAGGGGTCTACCACTATCATCCTTCAGTTTACACTTGACCGCAACATTGACAATTGCGCTCAGGATGTTAGCGCCAAGATCAGTGCTGCTCAGGGCGATCTGCCACAGAATATGCCGAGCCCGCCCACCTATGATAAAGTGAACCCCTCTGACGAGCCAATTATTTATTTTGCCCTTACTTCAGAAACAATGCCCCTGAATAAGCTGAATGATTACGCGGAGAACATACTGGCACAAAATTTCTCAACAGTAAACGGCGTGTCACAGGTCATCGTATACGGACGGAAATATGCGGTCCGTATACAGGTAAATCCGAAACTTCTTGCCAATAAGGGGATCGGAATAAACGATGTGGAGAATGCAGTAAAAAAGAGCAATGTTAACCTTCCTGGTGGAACGCTGGATGGTCAATTTCAGTCCTTTACTATCGACTCCAACGGCCAGCTTATGGCTGCCGAACCATATCGGCAGATGATTGTGGGATATAACAAAGGCAACCCTGTCAGGATTAAAGATATAGGTGATGCTGTTGACGGTGTTGAAAGAGACAAACAGTTTGCTGCATGGTACGGGACAAGGGATAAATGTCAATATGCCATCGTACTTGCTATTAAAAAACAACCAGGTGCCAATGCGGTAAAGGTATCCGAAGGTATTAAAGAGGTTATCCCCAAGCTTAAAAAAATGATACCTGAATCAATAGAGTGGCATACTATTTATGATTCTTCGGAGTATATTGAGGAATCCATTTCGGATGTTCAGTTTACTCTTATCCTGACCATTTTTATCGTTCTTATCGTCATATTTCTCTTTCTGAGGTCCTTTAGATCTACAATAATACCAAACATTGCCATTCCCCTTTCGATTATTGCCACCTTTTCCGCAATGGATCTCATGGGTTACAGCCTTAACAACCTGTCACTCATGGCCCTTGTCCTTGCAGTGGGCCTTGTCGTGGATGACGCTATCGTCATGCTTGAAAATGTTGTCCGGCGCATGGAAATGGGCGAAGATGCTATGACAGCATCGTTGAACGGCTCCAAAGAGATCGGTTTCACAATCATTTCAATGACGCTCTCTCTTGTAGTTGTATTTATTCCCATTCTTTTGATGCCCGGCCTCATCGGCAGACTTTTCCGTGAGTTTGCGGTAAGCATTGCCGTGTCAATTTTGCTTTCAGGTTTTATATCAATTACTTTAACCCCCATGCTGTGCAGCCGGCTTTTGAAGGGTTTTTCCGAAAAAAAGGAGGAGGGGAAATTTTATCAGAGCATCGAGCATATAATCAACATGGGAACCGCGCATTACGGTTCGACCTTGAAGTTTGTTCTTGGCCATCGGCTTATGACGCTTGTATTTACCGTTCTTATTTTGCTCGGCACGGGCTTTATGTTTATGAAAATTCCGAAGGGGTTTCTGCCAAGTCAGGACCAGAATTTTTATATGGCCTATATTCAGGCGGCAGACAGGATTTCCTTTGACGACATGGTAAAACATCAGACAGCAGCAAACGAGATAGTACAAAAAGACCCTGATATTGATACGTTTGTATCTATTGCAGGATTAAATACATACAGTCAGGGCATTATTTTCGTTGACACAAAAAATCTAAAAGAACGAAAGAGATCGATAGACCAGATTGTTGATGATATCCGGCCCAAGCTGAACAATATTCCAGGATTATTTGCCTTCCCTCAGAACCCTCCACCCATCCAGATAGGGGCTGGTAAATCCCTTGCCCAGTATCAGCTTACCCTTCAGGGTTCGGATCTTAATGAACTTTACCGTTTTGCAGGGATTTTTGAAACAAGAATGAAGGTTCTTCCGGGCATGACAGATGTTAATACAGATGTAAAATTAAACAACCCGAAGATATATATCAACGTTGACAGAGATAAGGCTGCAACTCTCGGACTTTCCCTCGATCAGATACAGAACGCTTTTTTCTCAGCCTACGCGTCACGCAAAATATCAACCATATATGCGGCGCTTAATGAATATTACGTTATACTTGAAGTTCAGCCTGAGTTCAAGCAGGATCCGAATGCACTTTCCTACCTGTATATTCAAACCAGCGCCGGAAAGCTCGTGCCCTTAAGCACTGTTGCAAGTCTCGTACAGACAACAGGCCCTACAAGCGTTAACCACACGGGCCAGCTCACATCAGCAACAGTTTCCTTTAACCTGAAACCCGGATATTCCATCGGCAACGCCGTTGAATCGGCAAAAAAAATAGCCGCTGATGTAAATCTGCCAACAGGTTTGTCATACAGCTTTCAGGGGTCAGCAGACGAGTTTCAGAAGTCTTTCGGAAGCATGGGCTTTTTATTAGCTATCACCATTCTTATACTTTACATGATCCTCGGCATTCTCTATGAAAGCTTTATACATCCCATTACCATATTGACAGCCCTCCCTCTTGCAGGGTTCGGCGCCATACTTACACTGTTTATTTTCGGCAGGGACCTTGACATGTACGGTATGGTGGGTATTATACTACTCATCGGCATCGTGAAGAAAAACGGTATTATGATGGTTGACTTCGCCCTTGAGGCTGAAAGAACTGAGGGGTTAAGCTCCGAAGACTCTATCCATAAGGCTTGCCTGATCCGCTTCCGCCCGATTATGATGACCACACTGGCAGCGCTTTTTGGCTCCATGCCTCTTGCGCTCGGCATCGGCGCAGGAGGAGATGCCCGCCAACCAATGGGACTTGCTGTTGTGGGCGGCCTTTTATTCTCACAACTTATGACACTTTACGTAACACCGGTTTTTTATGTCTATTTTGACAAATTAAATAAGCGGCTCACTGATAAACATAAAAACTCTGCAAAAGTAGTGATAATCTCGAAATAAATTAACGATTTAACCCCCATCCTCCCAACAGCCTTCAGATCGCCGTGGCCTGCAATGCCGACCACAAGGGTTGCAAAGACTATCGGGACAATGATCGTTTTAACGAGTCGTATGAATATGGCGCTGAGTGGTTCCATCTGCGCACCAATACCAGGGAAACACCCTCCTATAAACAATCCCTGCAAACATGCCGATAAATATAAGATGCGTCTGTGCTATTCTTCTGCCTTTTATCAAAGAAACACCTCCGGATTATATATGCTCAAAAACTAAACTCATTTGAAAAAAGGCAATTAAATTTAAAAATATTAAGTAGATACGATTAAACAAAAAAACTGTAAGGAAAAAATGAGTTGAAAATAATATAATGAAATATTCTGATAACAAAAAACAAAAAAGATCCTGAATCTTTAAGGCTTGTATTATGACCGCCCTGCCTGCAATCATATCAGTAGTAAGATCCAAAAAGCTTTCACAGCAAGCTGCCAGGAATTTACCCGCAGCTACTAAAAACTTCGTTGACCCTTGAATATCATGGTGATAGAGTATTGTTATTCACGGTGCAACTCACTACAGGAAGGTTAATAATATGAAAGCAATGGTATTGAACAAAACCTGCAAAATCAGTGAGGACCCACATCCCCTTGAACTTACAGATTTACCTATTCCTGTCCCGAAAGAAGATGAAGTCCTTATTAAGGTTTCTACCTGCGGTGTCTGCCATACAGAACTTGACGAGATTGAGGGAAGAACACCTCCACCCAGGCTTCCTATTATTCTCGGACACCAGATTGTGGGAAGGATAGAAAAAACAGGCAAAAAGGTGAAGAAACTAAAGAAGGGCGACAGGGTGGGCGTCGGATGGATTCATTCTGCATGTGGAACTTGCAGGTTCTGTCTTGAAGGCAATGAAAATCTTTGCACTCATTTTGAAGCCACAGGCAGGGATATTAACGGCGGATACGCCGAATACGCCGTTGTTCCGGAAAATTTCTCCTATTTGATACCCAGTCCATTCTCTGACATGGAAGCAGCACCGCTTTTATGTGCCGGTGCTATAGGTTACCGGTCGATACGGCATACAGAAATGAAAGACGGTGATAATCTCGGTCTTATCGGATTCGGCGCATCTGCTCATATTGTTCTGCAGATGGCACAATACAGGTTTCCACATTCCAAGTTTTTTGTTTTCGCACGCAGCGACGGGGAACGTGCCTTTGCACAAGAACTCGGCGCTCAATGGACAGGAGATATTGAAGACGACCCCCCGGAAAGTCTCAATTGCGCCATTGATACAACGCCGGTCTGGAAACCTATTCTTGAAGGATTAAGGCATCTTGAGAGGGGCGGCAGGCTCGTCATAAATGCCATACGGAAGGAGGAAATAGACAAGCAAACCCTTCTTGAGCTTGATTATCCGGGTCATCTATGGCTTGAAAAAGAGATTAAAAGCGTTGCTAATGTAGCAGGCAGGGACATAAGCGAATTTCTCGAGCTGGCGGCAAAAATACCTATAAAACCGGAAGTACAGGAATACGGGCTTGAAGACGCTAATAAAGCCCTCGTGGAACTTAAAGAAAGAAAAATCCGCGGAGCAAAAGTGTTAAGGATTTCCAAAGAATAATGTTTCTCCGGAAAATTTTACCGGATATTATAAAGATGATGATCCCTATATTTATTAATGCTTTTGCAGGATGTCTATTTGTTCAGCACTTTCCTTATCTTATTCAGCAGATCATACGATGATAACGGTTTATTAATAAAGTCTACAGTCTTATCATGAACTCCCTTATCAATAACTACTTCCCTGGTATAACCGCTGGTAAAGAGCACCTTAATATCAGGATTAATCTTTTTTATCTCCTCGTAAGCTTCTTTTCCGTTCTTTTTGGGCATAATAATGTCAAAGAAAAGGAGGTCTATATTATCTTTATATTCCATAAATTTCTTGATAGCATCTTCTCCGTCTACGGCTTCTATGACAGTATACCCTGCCATGTCGAGCATCGTAGTAGTAATATTCCGCAATTCGGTATCATCTTCAGCTACCAGGATTGTCTCTGAGCCACCATCAATTTCCAGGATTTCGGGCTTCTCTTCTTCAGTAGTTTTTATTGCCGGTATATATATGAAAAAAGTTGTACCTACGTCCAGGTCGCTATATGTATCAATAAACCCATTATGCTGCTTGATAATACCGTATGCTACTGAAAGGCCAAGCCCCGTACCCTTACCGACCTCTTTTGTCGTAAAAAAGGGATCAAATATCTGCTCCTTCGTCGTTTTATCCATTCCAATACCGGTATCTTTTATTGATATCAAGGCGTACTCGCCCTGCTCTGAGCATCCGTGCATTTGCAGAAATTCAATATCCGGTTTTACCCTCTTTGTTTCGATAATAAATTTTCCACCTCTTGGCATAGCGTCACGTGCGTTTGAGGCAAGATTCATCAATACCTGGTCTATCTGCATTTTATCGGCCATAACAGATACATCTGGATCTTCGAGCATTATTTCCAGCTCTATATCTTCCGTTAAGAGTCTTCTTAACATTTTTTCCAATGATCTTATAAGAGTATTGATCTTTTGGGGCTTAAGTTCCACTGCCTTTTTTCTGCTGAAGGCCAGCAAGCTCTGGGTAAGGGCAGCAGCTTTTTCCGATGATGCAAGTATATTTTCCGCATACTTTCTTCTCGGATCATCTTTGTCAATTTTTATTTTTAATATTTCCCCGTATCCCATAATAGCGGAAATAATATTATTAAAGTCATGGGCAATTCCGCCGGCAAGCTGAACGATTGACTCTATTTTTTGTGCATGGAAGAGCTGTGTTTGTAATTTTTCTTTTTCTTCTTTTGCCTGTTTCTGTCTGGTTATATCTGTAAGAACATTGATGCCGTAATCGTTCAGATATGTTGTCCTGAATTCTATATACTTTGTCTGCCCATCCTTGCAGGTAATGACAAACTCGCGATCGACACTTTTGCCTTCTCCGGATAATCTGTCTATCTTCCATGCTTCAATTACTTTTTCCCTGTATGATGGATCAGGATGTGCTTTCTCGAGCCAATCCCTTCCGCAATCAACATCCTGAAGTGTATAACCGGTGATATTGGTAAATTCCGGGTTGAGGTACTTATATTTCCCGGCTTTATCAACCATTACAATGCCGACGGGCTGATGTTCGAGGATGGTAAAAAGGATTTTTCTCTCATTCTTGAGGGTTTTTTTTGTCAGCTTACTGTCTGTGTCTGCCTTTTTAGATTTACCAATACGTTGGCGTAATTTAGATAATTCTTTGATAAGTTGTTCTTTGCTTTTGTCTTTATCTTCCATAACATACACTTCCAGAAACATTTACTACAAAAAAATCATACAATACTTTAAAAATTATTTCTTCCCCACATTACATTAAAAAAATCTTTTGTTCTTCAACAGAAGAGAAAACTATGCAAAACTACGGGGCACTTAAGACAAAAAGCCACATTCAACAATCAATACTTCATAATCCTTGTCCTGTCAATATCCGGAGTATCTCTGTGTACCTTGCCATTGTTTTTTGAACAACCTCAGGGGGTAGTTCCGGTCCGGGATATGTCTTGTCCCAGTCGAGGGTATTAAGATAATCCCTGACAATCTGTTTATCAAAACTATCCTGAGGCTTTCCCGGCTGATAATCCTTTATCGACCAGAACCTTGATGAGTCAGGAGTCAACATCTCATCTATAACTATCATTTCCCCGTCCAGCATACCGAATTCGAACTTCGTGTCTGCTATGATGATGCCCCTTTCTTCTGCAATTTTACATGCTTTCTCATATATGTTTATACTTGTATCCATTAGTTTTTTTGCCAGCGTTGAACCTATCAAATCAGCCGTTTCATTATAAGTTACACTCATATCATGGCCTTCTTCAGCCTTTGTTGTTGGTGTAAAAATTGGTGCTTTCAGTTTTGATGATTCCCGGAGGCCTCTGTCCAAAGATATTCCGCAAATATTTCCTTTTTCCTGATAATCCTTCCAGCCGGAGCCTGCAAGGTATCCTCTGACCACACATTCGATCGGCAATACCTTGGTTTTCTTTACAATCATGCTCCTGTCCCTCAACTGACTATCATATTTTTTTAACGGTTCGGGATATTTCCCCACATCCGTCTCTAATATATGGTTCGCGATAACATCTTCCATTTCTTTAAACCAGAACTCGGAAAGCTTTGTTAAAACCTTACCTTTATCCGGGATGCCTGTAGGCAAGACCACATCGAAGGCAGATAACCTGTCGGTAGCAACAATTAAAAGTTTATCGCCAAGATCGTACACATCCCTTACTTTTCCCTTCTTTGGGGTACCTATCTCAGGAAAGTTGGTTTCTCTTAAAGTTTTATTCATAATCATAAACCTTCCTTTTTAATTTCTTTATGTTGTGAAACATTGTCTTTTCACTTCTCCGGCACAAACTCGCTCTTTGATGCACCGCAAACAGGGCATACCCAGCCCTCAGGCAGCTCTTCAAAGGCTGTACCTGGTTTTATACCAGCATCAGGATCACCGTTTGCCGGGTCATATACATATCCGCAGACATTACATTTATACTTGCCGGTAATAGCAGGCTTTTCTCCGGGTTCATCCTCTTTAATATAAGTCGGGGCTGTTTTAGGGGATTTGCCGCCCTTTATCTTATGGTAATATGCATAAGTCATGGGTTCTCCATCGCTTAAGATATCACAATCAATCACTTTCCCGATAAAAATAGAATGGGTGCCCACGTCGGTAACTCCGACTACCTCACATTCAAAATAGCCTGCAGTATATTCCAGTATAATAGGAGTGCCTATAGATCCGGTTTTAAATTTTACATCTTTAAGTTTATCAATGTCCCTGCCTGATTTGAATCCAAAATTCCCGATAATTGTCATAGGTGCATCGTTTGAAAGTATGGAAATAGTAAAAACTTTATTTTCCATGATGTACTCATGAGTCAGATTCAATTTATTAATACTTATCGCTATTGTCGGAGGTTCTGAAGTGATCTGAAATGCAGTGTTGGCAATTTGTCCGTTTAACTTACCTTCCTTTTTAGAACCGATAACATACATTCCGTAACTAATTTTCTGGATAGTCTTTGAGTTCATATAACAGTCCTCCTTGTTTACATTAGAAGCACAAATTATAAACTATTTTCGTTTAAAAGTGTATTTTTAGTAACCCATCGCCCATTTGAATGGTTACTACTTTTAAGGCTTTCCCGTTGACAAATCATAAAATATACTGATATTATTAGATTTATACTTTTACAGAAGTCCGGGAGGACTTTATACAATGCATGCCATAAAAACACGTTTGAAGATTTTTTTAATTGTTTTTTTTGCCTTGATAGCCACGGGGACTTTCGGCTTTATGGTTATTGAGAAAAAGTCGCTTATTGATTCCGCCTATTTTGTTATAGTTACCATGGCCACCGTAGGATACGGAGATATACATCCCATAACACAGTCCGGCAAGATATTTACCATAATCCTTGTTATTATGGGGGTGGGAACATTCCTTGGGGTGATAGGCAATCTAACCGAAATCATGCTTGCCAAAAGAGAGATCGAGAGCCGTATGGAGAAGCTGAACATGGTTATCGGCGTCTTTTTCAGCGAAGTAGGCATGGGCCTTATGGAAAATTTTTCCCGATACGACCCTGATTTTGATGTGATAAGACCGGAGCTGATCATTACTGCACAATGGACAGATAAGGACTTCAATGCTGCAAGCGCAAAGGCCCATAAACACAACTATGGCGTGGACATAGTTAGAGTTGATCTTGAAGATCTGAAGAAATTTCTTTTTGAGAAGAGGGGTTTTTTGGTAAGACTTCTGGAAAATCCGGTGCTGATGGAACATCAGTCTTTTACCGATCTCCTCCGGGCAACATTTCACCTGACAGAAGAGCTGGCTTACCGCAATGATTTTGTTGATCTTCCAAAACCGGATGGAGATCATCTTGCCGTTGATATCAAGAGGGTATTTCATCTAATCGTCAGTGAGTGGCTGGATTACATAACATACCTTAAGAAGAATTATCCTTTTTTATTTTCTCTCGCTTTAAGGACAAACCCCTTTGATCGAAAAGCATCCGTAGTTATAAACAAACCGTGAATAATTACTGAAAAATATGCTATAATAGACAGTTGGGAATTAACCCCAAATGGACATAGAAAAGAAAGAACAATATACATATTATCCGGAAGAAGATTCAATATCTGAACTGCTTAATAAACCTGCATCCTTCATCAGGGAATTTATTGAGGATCAGCTTGAAAAAACAAAAAAACTGACCATGATCGGTTTTGCACTGTCTGCAGAGAAAAACCTTGACCGACTTCTCGAAACGATTGTTGAGGAGGCAAAAAACCTTACAAATGCCGACGGGGGGACATTGTATATCATGTCCGACGATAAACAGGAGCTCGGTTTCGCCGTTGTTCAAAGCTCTACCCTTAATATACGAATGGGTGGAACAAGCGAAGAAATTACCTGGGATCCCGTACTGCTGATGAATACAGACGGAACCCCGAATTATTCAAATGTATCTGCTTACGCTGCCCTGTCTGGAAAAGTGGTTAATATTCCAGATGTTTATGATGCTGAGGGATTTAATTTTGAAGGCACGCGTACATTTGACAAAAGAAACGGATACAGATCAAAATCAATGCTTGTTGTCCCTATGAGAAATCACGAGAATGACATTATCGGCGTGCTTCAGCTTTTAAACGCCCGCGATGCACTAACAGGCAAGGTTGTTCCCTTCTCTATCGAAAGCAGTCAGATGACGGAATCGTTGGCATCCCAGGCAGCGGTTTCCCTTACCAATAACCGGCTCATTCACGAACTTGAAAACCTCCTGGAATCTTTTATCAAATCAATAGCTGCCGCAATTGATGAAAAATCTCCCTATACCGGCGGCCATGTGAGACGGGTTGCAGAATTAACAATAACAATTGCAAACAAGATAAACCAGACAACAGAAGGTATTTACGCAAAGATATACTTCAACGAAGACGAAATGAAAGAGCTCCGGATAGCCGCATGGCTCCATGATGTAGGCAAAATAACTACACCGGAATATATCGTCGACAAAGCAACAAAGCTTGAAACTATTTGTGACCGCATGGAATTGCTGAAGACTCGTTTTGAGGTATTAAAAAGAGACTATGAAATTGCGATTCTCAAAAAAGGTATAGGCCAGGGAATATCCCAGGGAATGGATAACGCTGTTTACGAGGAACACAATTTTATAGAAAAGCTTGATGAAGATCTTATGTTCCTTAACGGTGCTAATGACGGTAGCAAATTCATGACTGACGAAATGGTCAGGCGGGTAAACGAAATTGCCAGCAGACAATGGACCGCAACAGATGGCACTTTAAAATCTGTGCTTACTAACGATGAAATCCGTAATCTCAGTATCAGAAACGGGACCCTTGCCGATGACGAAAGGGATGTCATCAACAACCATTCCAGAGTTACCTATAAGATGCTCTCACAATTACCTTTCCCGAAGAAATTGAGGCATGTGCCGGATTATGCAGCAGCCCATCATGAAAGACTTGATGGTTCAGGCTACCCTCTTGGTCTTAAGGGGGATCAGCTTCCACTTCAATCCCGCATACTTGCTTTGGCCGATGTATTTGAGGCTCTTACTGCCAAAGACAGACCGTATAAAAAAGGCAAAACCCTATCTGAAGCGATTAATATCATGAAATTTATGGTGAAAGACAATCACCTTGACCCTGATCTTTTGAACCTATTCGTAAAAGAACAAATCTATTTAGATTACGCCAGAAAAGAACTTGCGTCTCAACAGATAGACATCGATAAAATCGAACTATAAACACAAGGCAAACACAATTGTGTTCTAATCGGCCCGGCACTAATACCTAATCTTAATGGAAAATACGGGATTATATCAAAATCAATTCAATGTTCTGTTGAGAATTTCTAAAAAAATATGTTAGCATAGTCTTTTAAAAGCCATGGATATATTAAAAACCATACAGGAAAGAAGGAGTATAAGAAAATATAAAAGTGATCCTGTGCCCGAAGAGATTCTCTTTGAGATTCTTGAGGCAGCAAGACGGGCACCTTCTTGGGCAAATACACAAACCTGGCGGTTTATCATTGTAAAAGATGACCAGACAAAAAGACTTTTATCAGACACACTCGCATCAAATAACCCCGCCAGGAATGCACTTATTGAAGCCCCGTTAATGATATGTATTGCCGCGAAAAAAGGCGCATCCGGTTTTTACAAAGGACAGTGCTCTACAGATAAAGGGGATTATTGGTTCATGTTCGATGCGGGCATTGCCATGGAGCACATAGTGCTTGCGGCATGGAATTTCGGTCTTGGTACATGCCATATCGGTCTCTTTGACGCAGGGAAAGCAGAGGATATATTAAAAATTCCCGATGGTTATGCAATAGTCGAGATGACACCCCTCGGATATTTTGATACGGTATCTGCCGCAACACCAAGAAAGACCCTCCAGGATATCGTATATCTCAATCAATTCGGTGAATTGTACAAAATTTAAACAAATAAAGACAAAGGATTTTAATAATGAACATACCGGTTATAAACTTAAAGGAGCAATACAGAAAGGTAAAAAAGGACATTACCAGGAGTTTACAGGAGATTCTATCAGAACAAAGATTGATACTTGGTAAATACTGCACGTTGCTTGAAAACGCTATTGCAGATTATGCCGGGGTACCTTATGCAATTACATGTGCAAACGGCACCGACGCATTAATTCTTGCTCTAATGGCACTTGGCATAAAAGAAGGCGACGAGGTCATCACGACACCATATACATTTTTTTCAACGGCAAGCTCTATTGCCCTTCTGGGGGCAAAACCGGTATTTGTTGACGTGAAAAATGAAGATCTGAATATTGACCCCGTGCTTATTGAAGGTGCAATAACATCGAAAACAAAGGCCATTACAGTAGTTCATCTCTTTGGAAAACTCTGCGATATGGACAGCATATGTAAGATCGGTGAAAAATATGGAATCCCCGTTGTCGAGGACATGGCACAATCACTGGGGGCACGGCGAAGGGGAAGTATGTCCGGCAGTTTTGGAGACATAGCATCTCTGAGCTTCTACCCGACAAAAAACCTGGGCGGTATCGGTGAAGGTGGAATGGTGCTTACAAAGAGAGCAGATCTCGGCGAGAAAGTTAAAAAACTCAGGGTTCACGGGATGGGTGGCGCTACATATCATCACGAGATGATAGGGATAAATAGCCGGCTTGACGAGATAAAGGCCTGTGCTCTTGTCGCAAAATTCCCTCACCTTGAATCGTGGAATACAAAAAGGATTGAAAATGCAAAATTTTATAATAAAAAACTGAGTGGTCTGCCCGTTATCTTTCCCCAGATAGATGATGGCGGCTCTCATATCATCCATCAATATGTCATAAGAGTAAAAGATAGGGATAAGCTCCAGAGCTTTTTAAAAGAGAAGGGTATTCAGACAGGAATATATTATCCTGTCCCGCTTCATCTCCAGGAATGCTTCGGATATCTTGGCTACACAAAGGGTTCTTTTCCTGTCTCTGAAGAAGCTGCCCTGAAAAGTCTTGCTTTGCCGGTGTACCCTGAACTGAAAAGGGTTGAAAAAGACTATATTGTAGATACCATAAAGGAATTTTATCTTTAGCGATTGTTGACAATTTTTTATTGTCTGTAAAAGGTGCAATTGATACTGTCTTTATTTCATGGATCATCTTGAGCAGGACAAATAGAAAGGGATCCTGCCAAGTTATAGGAACCCCGATATATAATAAGATAAGTAGATTGACAAAAAAGCAAACATCTAATACATTATTCACATGGAAGTGCCAAGGCGCCTGGTGGGTCTCCTGGTCTTCAAAACCAGTGCACGGGTGATGAGCTCGTGGGTGGGTTCGATTCCCATGCACTTCCGCCATAAACTCTGTACACTCGCCCGACAAAGAATCGATAAATGATATATATGCAAGCCAGGTCTATCGATAAGTTATAAATGAGGTGATTATTTCACAGCTTCACACGCTAATTAAAAGCTACTTTTGACAAGAATAGTTTTCCTTGTCAAAAGTATTTTTTTTTGAGATAATCAGTAAAAGGTGTGATTGTGAGCAAATGACCCTGTGCTGTACATGGGCATTAGCAAAAAAAGAAGCTTTTACGACGGTTATCGGAAGAAGTTTCATATTTAATATCATCGCGAGGCAAAGCTGTAGCGATCTCAGAAAGGCGGGGTTATCACGTTGTCCTAAAAAGCTGGACTTCTCGCAACGATAACCAGGGAAGAGTTTTCAGGAGGGGGTGTATGAAAGCAATCGGAAAAATATTCAGCAAAGAATTTATTATCGGATTTGTAATCATGCTGCTGACGGTAACGGCCTTTGTCTTCAAATGGGACCCAATTGAAGGGCTGGAATACCGTTTTTATGATTTTGGCGTCAATATGCGGGGGAAGGCCTCGTCTGCGCCGGTTGCTGTTGTAGAGATAGACGACATCAGCATAGCCAAAATGGGAAGGTGGCCCTGGCCACGCAGCTATATAGCCGAGATGATCGACAATCTCAAGAATTATGAAGCAAAGGTCATTGGCATCAACATTCTCTACTCAGAGACAGACTATAACCAAGGGCTCTGGGAAGTGCAGGAGATAATAAAGAAAATAGAGGCCGACTATTCAAAAACAAAACAGGTGAATGATTTATACACCCTTCTGAAGGAGTCGGAGAAACGCCTTGATAACGATACAGTCCTCTCGACATCAATCACCGCAAGCAATAAGGTAGTCCTGCCCTCATTTTTTACCTTGAGTAAAACCCTTGAAGGAGGCGAAGTTAAGCTCCCGAACTACCTTCAAAACAACTCTATTCCACTAACTACAAGCCCCACGGCCTTTCTTACCGCCAATGAAATCATCCCGCCCATACCTGCTCTTGCCCAACATGCTATGGCTCTGGGTCATATAAATCTTGTTAACGACAGCGATAAAGCAGTTAGAAGCGAGCCTCTCTTAATAGCTTTCGGAAACAGGATATTTCCTTCCTTCGGACTGCAACTGGTTATGAGCTACCTGAACTATGAACTCAAAGACATAGTACCTGCAAGAACTGTCAGGATCAGGGACATCAAAATACCGACGACTGAAAAATCTAAGATGCTTATCAGTTTCAACAAAAAAATCCCCATTTATTCCTTCCTTGATGTCATTGACAATAAGGTGCCCCCTGACCATTTTAAAAACAAGATTGTCATTATTGCCGGCAGCGCTACCGGGATTGCAACGACACTTATGACCCCGATAGGAGCGAACATGCCTTCCTGGGTGATCGTTGCCAACGTAGTCGACAATATACTAAGCAACACGCATATAGTGCGCCCTGCCTGGGCATTTTATGTTGAACTGGCGTTGATCATTTTATTCGGGATTTTTCTCGCTTTTATCTTTCCAAAGCTCCATGCCGGCATCAATGCCATTATTTCCGTGATACTCTTCTTCGGATGGTCGGCGATAGCCTGGTTTCTCCTTGTCAAATACGGGTACTGGTTTAAAGTTGTATACCCGTCACTGATGCTTGTTGTTGGATATATTGCCGTCGTATCATGCCGGTATCTCTTTACGGAACGCGCCAAGGAACGTGTGGAGGCTGACAGTGTTGAGACAAACAAGATGCTCGGCCTCTCCTTTCAGGGGCAGGGCATGCTCGACATGGCTTTTGATAAGTTCCGGAAATGCCCGATAGAGGACACGTCCGTCAAGGACCTTATTTACAACCTGGGGCTCGATTTCGAACGGAAGAGAATGTTCAACAAGGCTGTTTCAGCTTATGAACATGTCATGCAGGACGGCGAATACAAGGATATTACTGAGCGGATAAAGAAGCTGAAGACCGTGGGCGATACGGTTATGTTCGGAGCGACAGGGGCAAAGAAGGATGCGACTGTCCTCATCGATGGGGCAGAAACCAAACCGACGCTTGGCCGTTATGAGATTGCCAAGGAATTGGGGCGCGGAGCAATGGGCACTGTCTATCTCGGCAAAGATCCCAGAATCAATCGGGAAGTGGCAATCAAAACACTCCGTTATGACGATTTCGAGGAAGATCAGGTTGCCGAGTTGAAGAAACGGTTCTTCCGGGAGGCTGAGGCAGCAGGTAAGCTCTCACATCCGAATATTGTTACAATTTACGATGTCGGCGAAGACTATGAAATTGCATATATGGCCATGGAACTCCTTGACGGCTCCGATCTGTCTGATTACTGCCAGAAGGATCGTCTCATGCCTCTTAAGGAAGTGGCAAGGGTCATTACTTCTGTTGCCCAGGCTCTTGATTATGCCCACGAAAACGGGGTTGTACACCGTGATATAAAACCGGCGAATATCATGCTCCTAAAGAATGGAGAGATCAAGGTTGCCGATTTCGGCATTGCAAGGGTCATGTCGAGTTCAAAAACCCAGACTGGAGTTATCATGGGAACGCCAAGCTATATGTCGCCAGAACAGATCTCGGGGCAGAAGGTGGATGGCAGGTCTGATCTTTTTTCTCTCGGCGTTGTATTCTATGAGCTGCTAAGCGGAGAAAAGCCCTTCGGTGGAGACAATATTACCACCCTCATGTTCAATATTACCAATTCACCACCGATCCTTCTGAAGGATGTTGCCCCCGATGCCCCACAGTTCTGTGAGGAGATCATTATGAAGCTCCTTAACAAGAACAAGGATGACCGGTATCAGCACGGAAGAGAGCTTGCGGCAGAAATCACCGCTTATATGGAAAAAACCGGGGAGGCCAATTGATACTTGCTGTTGGAGCAAAAACCGACACAGGCATGGTCCGGCAGAAAAATGAGGACAATCTTTGTGTAATTGAAAGCATCGGCCTCCTTGTTGTTGCAGACGGCATGGGTGGTCATGCCTCAGGAGAAGTGGCAAGCAAGATTGCCGTTGATGTCATAAAGGGATATTTCGATGCCCAGAATGCCGGCAAACAACTCCAGATAGGTTCCTGTCGGAGCGAGTTTTCCGAGGAGACGAATTGGCTTTGTTCGGCCATACGCCTGGCCAACCAGGCAGTGTTTGAAGCATCCCGGGGCAACGTGCAATTTCATGGTATGGGCACCACAATTGCTGCGGTTTTGATAACGGGAAAACGGCTCAGCATCGCCCATGTCGGAGACAGCCGCGTTTATCTAATCAGATCCGGGGGCATCGAGCAACTCACCGATGACCACTCAATTGTATCCGAACAGGTAAAACGGGATATTATCACCAGAGAGCAGGCAAGAGAGTCGGAAATGAAGAACATCCTGACACGTGCACTCGGTGTCGCTGAGGATGTGGAGGTGGACCTTGGAGAACTGAGCCTTTTCGATAACGATGTCCTGCTTCTTTGTTCCGATGGCTTAACGAACATGGTAGACGATAATGGGATAATATCAACAGTAGAAGCTTTCCATGATCCATCAGAAGCGTGTGGAAGGCTTGCTGATATGGCCAACAAGAATGGTGGCAATGATAACATCACGGTTATTATTGCAAGGCTTGTCAAAAAGAAAACATTGTTTTATTTTCTGTCACGTTTAAGAGAATGGTTTAGGAGGTGAACCTATGATGAAAATTCTACTGAAATTTAAGGATGCGGTAATTAAGGAAATGTCTATTGAACAGGATAGCTATACGATAGGACGCAAAGAGGAAAATGATATACAAATCGACAACCTTGCCGTGTCGGGTTTTCATGCTAAGCTTGTCAAGGAGGGCGACGTACTCTATATAGAGGATCAGGAGAGTACAAACGGCACATTTTTAAACGGCAGGAAGGTTACGAAAAGCGCCTTGAAAAATGGTGATGTTGTTCTTATTGGAAGCCACACTATTGAATACAAAACGGACATCAAACCTCCTGAGGATGCAACGAAAACAGGTGTCCGTTCCCGTTCAATGAATGAGACTATTCTCCTCAGTCCCACAGAACAGCAGAAGATACTTGCCTCTTCGGAAAAGCTCGAAGTTCTCGGAGGGATGATGATTATAGAGGGCTCTACAGACAGCAAGGAATACCTCCTTAAAGAGAGAATAGCTACCATAGGGAAAGAGGACAATGCACTCATCCGTCTCAAGGGCTTTTTTGCTCCGAAAGTGGCGGCACTTATCAACAGGAGAAAGGAGGGATACTTCATAGCCCCTTCAGGTGGTAAAGAATTGAAAATAAACGGCAATAAGGTGGATCAGCGCTATGATCTCAAAGACGGCGATATTGTCGAAGTAGCCGGTGTAAAGATGCAGTTCTTTGTAAAAGAGTAGTCAGCGGGAGAATAGAGGGATATCCTGTATTCTCCCTGAGTAAGGGCATCTTTCATTACACCAATATATTCCCTACGCCGAAAAAGAAGTCTTTTACTTCCTTGGCAAGGTAAATCGCTCTGTAATAACATTCTCTTCGGCATAGTAGGCTTGCCGCTAAGGCAAAAAAAGTTACTCCCCGTACTCGTCAAGATATTGTTCAATATATCCCGTCACCTTTTCGTTTGGTTGATATATTCCGAAGTGTCCTTCACAAAGCACATCCGCCTTAAGGGCAAGAAGTTTTTCCATAGATTGCCGCCAATGAGACATATTGGCCCCGAATTCTGCAAGGAAGGGGCCATGGATATCCTGACCGAAAAGAACCCTTTTGCCTCCCCTGTCTAGATAAATAGAGATAGATCCCGGCGAATGGCCGGGCGTGTGAAGGCATACAATTTCCTGCCCTCCGAAGCTAAAGCGTTCCTCCTTTGCATAAAACTTCACATCAATCGGTAAAGGTTTAAAAAGAACACCATACCAGTAAGCTGCCGTCATCATGTTGTCGCCCCGCTCCAAAACGGCTGCATCAATGGCATGCATGATGATGCGGGAGCCGAACCTTCTCCGCAATTCATTTGCTCCGCCGACATGGTCAATATGGCAATGCGTAAGAATTATTGTTGAGATTTTACCAGGGCCTAAACCAAGCTCTGTAATGTTCTGTACGATCATATCAACGCTTGAACCTGCTCCGGTGTCTATGAGTATCAACTCTCCCAGGTTCAACAGATAAACCGAGCAATCCCGTGTATCCGTAATATCCGAATTTCCAACAAGATATATGTCTTTTATGATCTCCCTTGCTTTCATTTCTCCCTCTTCGCATAAACATTATTTGAGTGTATTAAATAAACATTTATGTCTTACGATACTTATCTTCATTATACAGCAATATTAACAAATATTATATATAGTGAAAATGGATGTGATTGATTAAAATCCATATGGACATTTTATCGGGATTTTTTTATAGTAAACATAGACTTTCTTTAAAGGAAAATACATGAAAAAGTTTAAAATATTATTGAAGATTGTTTTTTGCATTATAGTATTTTTATCCCTTTCCAAAGCATCATCGGTGGCTGCTTTCAATGCTGAAAGCTATAAAACTTTTATAAAAGAAGAGATGAAAATATGGAATGTGCCCGCAGCTGCAATTCTGGCTATAGAAGACGGAAGGGTTGTCTTTTCAGAAGGTTTTCGGTACAAGGATGTGGAAAAAAAGATTAAAGTAACACCAAAGACTCTTTTTGGCATCGGTTCATGCAGTAAGGCATTTGTATCTCTACCCATAGGAATGCTTGTTGATGAGAAGAAGATTGATTTCGACAAGCCTGTTCGTGAATATTATCCCGCCTTCAAGCTCCATGACGCCTATGCCACAGAGTACGTAACAATACGGGATTTGTTGTCGCATAGAACGGGACTCCCCAGATACGATACAGCCATTGATCCGAAAGATGCATCAAGAGACGAAGCCATGAAAAAGCTTAAATATTTTATGCCAAATAAGGGGATCAGAGAGAGTTTTCAATACTGTAATTTTCACTATATGGCCGCAGGAGCCATAGTAGATAAAGTTTCAGGAACAACATGGGAGGAATTTGTATTAAACAGAATATTCAAACCTCTCAATATGGACAGTTCCAGCCTCTCTTCCAAAGAATTAGAAAAATCTTCTGATCATGCTTTTCCTTACAGAATGGATATGGAAGCATTAAAGAAATTCCCTGAAAATCAGGCTGAGCTTTTCGGCGTGCCGTTAAAGAAACTTCCTGTCGAGAATATAGGGGTATACGGGCCTGCAGGCTCTATCAATTCCAACCTTGAAGATATGGCAAAATGGGTAATACTGTACCTGAATCAGGGCAAAGCTGGGGATAAACAATTGATTTCCAAAGATACATTAACACAGCTTATTACGCCGCAGATATTGATGGGGGGGATACTTAAATATGAAGAAATTTTGCCTGCAAGTTATGGCATGGCTTGGATGATAACACCTTACCGGGGACATTATCTTGTCAGCCACGACGGCATGATTGAAGGGTTTACCGCACATGTAAGCTTTATCCCTGGAAAAAACATTGGTCTTGTAATTCTTACCAATAGGTCGGATAACTATGAATTTATCGCTTCCATATCCCTTTCCACATATGACAGAGTGCTGGGATTAAAAGAAATATCCTGGAGCAAAAAGTTAATTGATGAATATCCGTCTGCTTTGGCAGGCTTGAAAGCAAGCAGGGAAACTGAAGAAAAGAAAAGAAAAAAGGATACGAAACCGTCCCATGCACTGGCCGATTATGCCGGAAAATATGAGCATCCGGCCTTTGGCGCCGCCAAAATAGAGCTTAAGAAAGACAATCTCATATTTTCTTTAAGAGATATTGAAGAAACAATCTCAACACTCAAACATTACCAGTACAACACTTTCAAAACATCGAGCAGGAGTCTTGTAGGAGGTTTTGATATGAAAGTGAACTTTATAATGAATGAAAACGGCGATATAGACAGACTTTTATTGCCCCTTGAACCGGCTGTTGAAGATATCGTGTTTAAAAAGGTGAAGTAATATTAGCAGGAACATATGATCGATAATACATCCTTTACTGTCCGCGATATGCCAAAGGAAGAAAGGCCAAGGGAACGGCTCTTGAGGCTTGGCGCAGAGGCGCTCTCCTCCCCGGAGCTTTTAGCATTGATTATCGGTCGCGGAGTTTCAAAAAGATCCGTAATGACTATTGCTCAGGAATTATATATAAAATTCGGCAGCATCAGGGCTATAGGTGAAGCAACGATTGAGGAACTCTCCCTTATAAAGGGCGTGGGCACAGCCAAGGCAACACAGCTTAAAGCAGCTTTTGAGCTTGCAAAAAGACAGGAACTTGAAACAGAAAACGGATTTGAGGGCATGGATATCAAAAATCCTCAGAGTGTTGTTAAGGCTATACGTGCAAGCATCAAGGATATGAAAAAAGAACATTTTATGCTCATGATACTTAACACAAGAAATAAGATTATCCGTATTGAAAACATTTCTGTGGGCACCCTCAACGCCAGCCTGGTACATCCAAGAGAAGTTTTCAACAAAGCAATTGCCCATACTGCATCAGCGGTAATTGTCGCCCATAATCATCCCTCCGGCGACACAGAGCCCTCTGAAGAGGATGTAAGAATCACCCGCCGTCTTATAGAGGCGGGCAAAATACTTGGTATCGAGGTGCTTGACCATATTATTATAGGAAAACATTCGGCAAAAAGTACAATTACCAGGCACAAAAACAAACCTGAAAAGGAAAGCTATTGCAGCTTCAAGGAAAAAGGGCTAATATAAGAGCCACCAGAAAGGGCAACAAACTGCAACGCCTCAAAAAGACAGGGCTTGAGAGATAAAACAGGAATAAGCTTTCGCAGAGCAATCTGCAGGGAATTTATCCACTTGAAATTAAAAGGAGGGGATTATGAAGATTAAATTTTATGGACACTCAGCTTTTATGATAACAACTGACACGGGTGTCAGGATAATAACCGACCCTTACAAGTCAGGCGCATTTGGCGGGACACTGTCATATGGTAAAATTACCGACAAAGCCGATATCGTACTTGCAAGCCATGACCATGATGACCATAATTATACAAAAGACATTAAAGGGAATTTTGTCCATATCAAAACAGCAGGTGCTTATGATGTAAATGGTCTCAAAATAAGGGCAATCCCAAGCCATCACGACACATCAAAAGGCAAGGAAAGAGGTAACAATCTGATATTTGTTATAGATGCAGACGGTCTCACAATAATGCATGCCGGTGACCTGGGTCATACACTGGGAAAGGAAGCGGTCGAGGAAATCGGAAAAATCGATATTCTGCTTATCCCTGTCGGAGGTTTTTATACCATTGATGCTCGGGAAGCTACAAAGGTCATGAAAGATCTGAAACCTGCTATCACCATACCGATGCATTTTAAAACCGATAAGTGCAATTTTCCCATCTCGAATGTTCAAGGTTTTATTGGTGACAAAAAAGATGTTAAGAGGGTAAAAGCTTCTGAAATAGAAATTAAAAAGGAGCTGCTGCCAAAAGAACGTGAAATAATAGTTCTTGAACCTGCACTTTAGGAGACCTACGAATGCTCAAGCCTTTATTTACAAAAGAAGAGATTGATAACACGGTAAGAGGCCTCGCCGTGTCTATCGAGAAAGACTATGGTGACGAGGAGATTTATTTTATTTGCCTTCTGAAAGGTTCTTTTATGTTTATGTCAGACCTCATAAGATACATTAAAAACCCGTCAAAAATTGATTTTATGAGGGTTTCGTCCTACGGAAACAATATGCAATCCAAAGGGGAAATTACTATCACAAAAGACCTTGAGGAAGATATAAACGGCAGAAATGTTGTAATTGTAGAAGACATTATTGATTCAGGAATCACGCTGAAGAACATAAAGGAAATGCTCCTTGAAAGAAATCCGAAATCTTTGAAGATTTGCGTGCTTCTCGATAAAAGGGCAAGACGGCAAGTAGAAATGGAAGGCGACTATGTAGGGTTTACAATAGAAGACGGTTTTGTTGTGGGTTATGGGATTGATTATGCAGAGCAGTACCGGAATCTCCCGGAAATATGTGTGGTTGAAAAAAACTGCAAAGAGTAAGAGTTAAGCGGACAGAGTGTTAACAATAAAAAAATGAGAAAAGCTTTCGCAACAATCTACGGGAAATTTACCCACTTAGAAGTAAAGAGGAACTTGGTGAGGCATTATAGGAGGCTAAAATGACAGTGGAACAGCCTAACAGACAAAGCTTGATTGCACGAGAAGATAGTGTCCTTGTAATTATTGATGTCCAGGAAAAATTACTTCCTGTAATATCAGACAAAGAAAAGATTGTTGAGAACGTGGTTCGGCTTGTCAGATTCGCAAATATAATCGGACTGCCGATAGTATTAACAGAGCAGAAAAGGCTTGGTAATACTATACCTGAAGTAAAAAAAGAGCTGGAAAATGTCCAGCCAATAAATAAGGTTCATTTCAACTGTTTTTATTGCGATGATTTTGCTTATCGTATAGACACAATCGGGAAGAGTACCCTTATCCTTGCAGGGGCTGAAGCTCACATATGCGTAGCACAGACCGCAATCTTTGCGCTGCCCCACTTTAACGTACACATTATAAGCGACGCCGTTTCTTCTCGTACCCGGGAAAACCGTATCGTCTCCATTAAAAGGATGCGCCAATACGGCGCCACAATATCATCTGCCGAGATGTTTATTTATGAGTTGTTACAAAAGGCTGGAACGGATGAGTTTAAGGCCATTCTCCCACTTGTAAAATAGCTATTTATCAGTGCAAAACTTTCTCTCAAAAATATTTTTTAGCATTTCTGAAACTTGGTGCAGTTGTTTTCGGAGAAGCCTACTTTTTCTTCTTGACAAGCATAACATATTGTTTTTAAATGTTGAGTATGGAAATGTTTAGAGAATTTTTTAGTTTTTTTTACTTTTACTTTAGAAGCTTGCACCCGGGCATAAATTTGCTTTAATATAAGCAAAGAGCCATGGGTGCAATGCCCATGGCTCTTTTTATTTAAAGGCCATGGCACCTATTTCTATGGCCTTTTTACTATTGAAGGAGGAAATAATGATAGTTTCAAACAAGATGAGAAAGCTTATCCAGAACCAGGAGGGTTGGACAAGGAAGATGTTTGAAGAAGGTATGCAGATGAAGAAGACCTTGGGTGAAGATAAAGTTTACGACTTTTCCCTCGGTAACCCTGATGTAGAACCCCCCCAGGCATTAAAGTCTGCCCTGATAAATATGCTTACACAAACAACACCGGGCATGCACAAGTATATGGAGAACAGTGGTTACCAAAGCGTAAGGGAAGAAATTGCCCAGTACATGGAGATGCATTACGGATTACCTTTTACAAGCAAACATATTTTCATGTCAGTCGGGTGTGCCGGTGGCATTAACATACTTTTTAAAAGCATGTTGAATAAGGGTGATGAGATTGTTGTACCGAACCCGTTCTTCTGGGAGTTTAAAAACTATATTGAAAACTTCGGCGGAATCATGAGACTTGTTGATACAAAAGATGATTTTCAACTTGATATACAAAAAATAGAAGACGCAATAAACGAAAAAACAAAGGCTATTCTAATAAACAGCCCGAATAATCCTACTGGGGCTGTATACAGCGAAGAAAGTCTGAAAGAATTGGCAAAACTGTTGTACAAGAAAAGAGAGGAAGGTAAAGAAATATATCTTTTAGCTGATGAGGCATATAAAAAGATTGTTTATGACAACATTGTGTTGCCGAATATCTTTGAGATCTATGATCTTGCCATCAGTATTACATCTCACTCAAAAGACCTTGCTCTGCCTGGAGAAAGAATAGGGTACATTGCTATATCACCGAATATAAAGGAGATTGATCTTCTTGTTTCCGGACTTATTATATCCATACGGGCTTTGGGATTTGTGAATGCTCCTGCATTGTTTCAACGGGCTGCCGGAAAGTTTCAGGAAAATTCCGTAGATGTTCTGGAATACAAAAAAAAGAGGGATATTATATACAACACACTGATTGAATCGGGTTTCGAATGCGTAAAACCTGGCGGAGCGTTTTATCTATTCCCAAAATCTCCGGTTAAGGACGAGCTTGCATTCGTTAAGAGAGTACAAAGAGAAGAGAGAATTCTCGTTGTACCTGGAAGAGGTTTTGGCAGAAGCGGTTATTTCAGGATTGCATACTGTGTGACTATGGAGAAAATAATGAATGCCCTTGATGGTTTCAGAAGAATAGGGAAGCGATATTCATAAGGAGGCAGTAAATGGTTATCTCAAAAAATATTTCGGAATCAATGAAAAGTTCTTCCTGGATTAGGGCTATGTTTGAAGAAGGGGAAAGGCTTAAAAAACAATACGGTCAGGAGCAAATCTATGATTTTACCCTCGGCAACCCGATTACCGAGCCCCCGGATGAGTTAAAAAAGGAACTTATAAGAATAGTTTCATCCGGTACAAAGGGCATGCACAGGTATATGACCAACAGCGGCTACGAAGATGTCAGGGAAGAGATTGCAGAATTTCACAGGGAACGTTCAGGCCTTGATTTTACAAAGGACCACATTATAATGACAGTAGGGTGTGCAGGAGGCATTAATGTTGTAATGAAATCGCTCCTGGACCCAGGGGATGAGGTAATTGTGCCATGCCCGTTCTTTGTGGAGTTCATGTTCTATATCGGAAACCACGGTGGTATAATGAAGCTCGTAGACACAAAGGATGATTTTCATCTCGACATCGAAAAGATCAAAGAAGCTATCACTGAAAAGACAAAGGCAATCATTATAAATTCTCCCAATAACCCGACAGGTGTTGTATATAGCAAAAAAGAGCTTAAAGAACTTGTATCCGTGCTCAATGAAAGAAAGAGGAAAGGGCAGAGAATATTTGTTATTTCCGATGAAGCATACAGAAAGATCCTATATGACGGCATTCAGTTTCCAGACATGTTTCTCCTGTACGAAGACACAATTACGGTTACATCCCACTCAAAAGACCTTGCACTTCCCGGTGAGAGGATAGGCTACATCGCAATCTCTCCACTTATGAAGAACGCTGGAGCGCTTATAGGCGCTGCCATATTTGCAAACAGAATCCTTGGATTCATCAATGCCCCGGCAATCATGCAGAAGCTTGTCGGTAAGTTTCAGAAAAAGAGCGTAGATATAGCAGATTATCAGAAAAAGAGGGATGTTATTTACAATATACTTGTAGATGCAGGCTTTGAAGTTGTAAAACCTGAGGGCGCCTTTTATATTTTCCCGAAGTCGCCGATAAAAGATGATATAAAATTTGTAAGCAACCTTCAAAAACATCGTGTACTGGCAGTTCCAGGGATAGGTTTCGGCAAACAGGGCTATTTCAGGATCGCATATTGTGTTGAGATGGATATTATTGAGCGTTCAAGACCCTTTTTTAAAGAGGTACTTAGTAAGTAGAAAAGGGTAATGATACAACAACGATACTGAAAATGGTTTTATTGAAAAATGGGATTATGCATATATGTTATGTATTGAAAAATGAAATTACAGATTGTTTTAACTTCTATGTTTATATTTTTTCAATGCGTTCAAGCATCATTTCGGTATCTATGTGTTTGGTAAATATATCTGCAAGTAGTTCTCTATCCATACCTTCCTTCAATAAGCCCTTGAAATAAGGAAAAACACCAAGAATGGGCACGTTTATATGCCTTTTTAATGCTTCAGGATTAGTTTGTGCTGCAAGGTCGTTTGTCCCGTTATCGTTGTTTAAAATCACTCCAATAATCTTTATATCCCTTGACTGAAGGTAACTGCAGGTCAGCAGGGTGTGGTTTATAGTGCCCAGACCTATTCTTGATACAATAATCGTGGACGCATTCCACTTCTCTATGAGGTCAGCATAAAAAAAATCTTTTTTAATCGGTACGAGCACGCCTCCAGCACCTTCTATTAAGACAATATCGTGTTTTTTGGAAATCTTTTTATATGTCCTGTCAACAATATCAATATCTATCTGAATATGCTCGAGGTTTGCTGCGACCTCCGGTGCAAGAGGGGCCTCAAACATATACGGATTTATATCATCAAGGTCATCTGTACTATCAGATGCCTCTCTCAGGCATATTGCATCCCAGGGAAGCTGGTCTTTGTTTCTTCTTGAAATCCCGCTTTCAAAAGGCTTCATTACTCCAACGTTTAATTTTTTCCGAAGTGATAGAAAGGCAGATATGCTTGCTGCTATTGTGGTTTTACCAACTCCTGTATCTGTACCGGTTATAAAGAGTGTTTTCATTTACCTGACAATCGTGGAAAGAAGGATTGCAAGTCCGACAAAAATACATGCACAGATTAACGAAAGTCCGACGTTGCCTTCTTCTGAGATTTTTTTCTCAAAATCAGTTGAGAATATTGCACCAACAATCTTCACTGAAACAAGTACAATAATCATATAAACTGCTGAATAAACAAACATCTCAGTAATATTTCCAAGTAGCTTCCACATAAAACACCTTAGTTGGTTAGGTAGTATACAAGATTGTCAAGAGCAGATGTAAAGAAAATATTTCTCACTTTAACAGGTTCTGCGGCTCTGACCGGTGCAGGCGAAAAGTTTAAAATTCCCTTTATTTTTGCATCAACAAGGAGATCCGCGACTTTCTGCGCTTCCTGAGGGGGCGCTGTTATAATGCCTATTTCAACTTTTCTTGTTTCTATTACTTCCTTTAATCTTTCCATATGAAGAATTTCTACAGGCTTTCCCATCTTTTCCGATATCTGCCCAATAACTTTAACAGGGTCTATATCAAATGCAGCCACTATTCTATAATTCTGTTTTAAAAAATCTTTATATACAAGAAGGGCACTTCCCATGTTCCCAATACCGATAACGGCAATCCTCCATTCTCTGTTCACACCAAGTATTTCTTTTATGTGATGCTCGAGCTCTTTAATGTTGTAACCCATGCCTCTAATGCCAAATTCGCCGAAATATGCAAAATCTTTTCTTACCTGAGCAGCATTAACGTTGCATATTGTGGCCAGAAGCGCACTTGATGCTACTTTTTCATTTTTTGTTTGAAGATCTTCAAGGCATTTCAAGTAGTTTGATAAACGTCTTACTGTAGCCCCAGGGATCTTAGGGTATTTAGCCATTTGCACACCTGTTATTTTAAATTATCCTATATTTACTAACAGTTATTAACACAAAATGCAAGAGAAATATTTAACAAGCTACCCAATATTACGGGTATCTTATACAATAGATCGGAATAGTAAGAAAATATTTATCAAGCCAGCGCACAGATATGAAATTGCAGGAATTTTGAAAGGAAAAAATCACTTCACAGTAAAAAGTATGCATTAAGGTTAAAACAACATAAAATTCATCAAAGTAAAGAGATATAGCTGAAAGAGTGTTTTTCCTGCTTATCTTTCTCTTGCTGCATTTCAATTAGCAATGAATTAATAAATGCAGAGTCAGAAATGGCTCTGCATTTATTAATTCATTGCTAATTTCTTTATCCAAGATATTTCCTCTTAAGCCCTATGAGACCCACAAGGCCGGGAGCGAGAAGCCAGATCGCACCTGGGATAGGTACGGTAGAGTATATAATAGAGTAGTTGTCTCCAATAATGGCATTATTGTACGACCATTCCAGGGGATCTTTATCTACATAATTATATGTTGGTTGTTCACCAACCTGAATCACTGGCTGAATACATCGGCTTGGATCCTGCTCACACACTTGAGGGTCTTCAGGTGTGCTCCAGTTCGGGTCTGGCATAAATATTGGCTCTGTTCCAACTACAATTTTGGTGCCTTCCTTCGCAAGCCCTACTGTTGCAGTTCCGCCATCAGCCCTACCATCCCCGGTCTTCATATTCGCATAGTTAAACAGAATAGAATTACTCCCCTCAAATAGAATACCTTGGAAAGTAATATTCTTGGGAGAAGAGGAATGTCCCATCACCTGGTTCCACTGGACAATGAATTGCTGGCTGCCCTGAGTCCCCACAGTTTTATAGTATACGCTGCCAGGGAAATGGGTGGCCCAGTCACTCCATAGGACCGCAACCGCATGTCCAATCCAATCGGTGGAGGTTAATGAGCTATTCAAACATTCGGAATTACCCAATCCAAATGTGATGAGGCCATTAGAACTCGCATAGACGCTATTGTACGTCTGCCCATAGAATTTGAAGTTAACTCCTACTTGTACAAATGCTATTTCATCGTCAACACCCGCAAGAACTTGTGTGCCACTACCAGAGATGTCAACGAAACCCGGGGTGATGTTATCCGTGGCCCTGTATCCAAAAAGCATTGGGGCCTATATTCATTGCTGTACTTGATGCAGGACACACCAGCCCCCAAAAACAAAGAAAGCCAGCAACAGAACCGATACCGAAAAAATATTCTGAAACATCTTTATAGGTTCTTCTCCTATCATTATAATAAATGTAATTATGTGTGTGCAGCAACCCGGCTGTCAAACTGATGAACGACATGGGTGGACTAACTTGAGAATCGTTGGGTTTTCCGTCCCACCCTCTCGGATGGTTTGACTTTATCAAAATAATTTTAACATAATAAAGAAAAGAGACGGTCAAGTTCTTTTAGACAACCTCAGGCAGTTTTTAAGTGGTTTGCCGCTCCGATTCATATTGCCTCTTTTGCCTTCGGCAGTGTACTCCAATAAACATCATCCGGGGTCCTATCGTCAAGGCCCTGATGTGGC